>NZ_JABXXP010000237.1 GCF_013376155.1 Nguyenibacter vanlangensis | reverse complement strand
AGACCGGCGTCGCCAGCAGCGCGCCGACCGCCAGCCCGATGGCGGTGGCCCGTGGCGCGTCCATCCGTCGGCTGACACGCGCGCCGACCAGGATATAGACCGCCCATGCCGCCCCCGCGAGCAGTGCGAAGACGACTCCCAGCAGGTCGATCCCGCCGTCATGCAGCGCCGCCCCCGGCTGCAGCAGAAGTCCCAGCCCGGCTAACACCAGGGCCGCCAGCAGCAGATCGACCGGCCGGCGCGACTCCGCGAAAGTCAGGATCAGCGGCCCCAGGAACTCGACCGCCACGGCGATGCCCAGCGGCAGGCGTGCCAGCGCCAGATAGAACAGCATGTTCATCACGGCGATCGACGCGCCATAGCGGGCGACCAGCAGCAATGTCCCCCGGTCGGGGGCCGCGCGCCACGGGCGCACCAGGGCGCCCAGCAGGATCGCGCCCAGCCACAGCCGCAGGCTGACGGTACCCAGCGGGCCGAATTGCACGAAGACCAGTTTCGCCAGCGACCCGCCGACCTGGAACGACGCAATGCCGCCCAGCAGCAGCAAGGCGGCGCCGACCGGCCCGCCGGGTTTCTGCCCGGAAATGGCGTCCGGGGCTGTGCCGGTGGCCATGATGGTCTGTATCCTGCGTCAGAAGGTCGGTGTTGGTGCCGTACGGCAGGAGGAGCAGTGGGACAAGATCCGATGAGACAGGATCTTCAGACGTCCAGATCCTCGACCATGCTCGCATGCTCCTGGATGAACTGGAAGCGGAGTTCCGCCCGCCGGCCCATCAGGTGCTCGACCCGCTCGCTGGTCAGGGCGCGGTCCTCGGCCGGGGTGACCACGCGCAGCAGGGTGCGCCGCTTCGGGTCCATCGTCGTCTGCTTCAGGTCGCCCGGTGGCATTTCCCCCAGGCCCTTGAAGCGCGAGACCTCGATTTTCGCGTTCGGCTTGAAATCGCGCTTCAGCTTGCGTTCCCGGTCGGCGTCATCCATCGCATAGACCGTCTTGCCGCCCTGGGTCAGCCGGTAGAGCGGCGGCTGCGCCAGATACAGGTGCCCCTGGCGGATCAGATCGGGCAACTCGCGGTAGAAGAAGGTCATCAGCAGCGATGCGATATGTGCGCCGTCCACGTCGGCGTCGGTCATGATGATGACCCGGCCATAGCGCAGGCGGGCGGCCTCGAACCGGTCGCCGACGCCGCAGCCCAGCGCTTCGATCAGGTCGCGCAGTTCTTGGTTGGCGCGCAGCTTCTCGGTCGAGGCGCTGGCTACGTTCAGGATCTTGCCGCGCAGCGGCAGCACGGCCTGGGTCTCGCGGTTGCGGGCCTGCTTGGCCGACCCGCCGGCGGAATCGCCCTCGACCAGGAAGATCTCGGTCTCGGCCGCGTTCTCGCGCGTGCAATCGGTCAGCTTGCCCGGCAGGCGCAGGCGCCGGGTCGCGCTCTTGCGCGGCGTGTCCTTCAGGTCGCGGCGGCGCAGCCGCTCCTCGGCGCGTTCGATGATGAAGGCCAGCAGATTGTCGGCCTGCGCCGGATGGCCGGCCAGCCATTGCTCGAACCGGTCGCGCAGCGCAGTCTCGACCAGCCGGCCGGCCTCGGGCGAGGTCAGCTTCTCCTTGGTCTGGCCCTGGAATTGCGGATCGCGGATGAAGGCCGACAATTTGGCCGCCAGCGCCCCCAGCACGTCATCGGCAATGATCGAAGCGGCGCGCTTGTTGGAACGCTGCTCGCCCCAGGCGCGGAACCCCTTCAGCAGGGCCGCGCGGAATCCCGCCTCGTGCGTGCCGCCCTGCGGCGTCGGGATGGTGTTGCAATAGGACGCAAGATTGGCCGACCCGGATTCCAGGAAGGCGATGGCCCATTCCATCCGTCCGGTAGCCGCGCCGTCGGGGCCGACCGGCAGGTCGGCCTCGCCCGACCACATGTCGGTCAGCAGGGTGGCCGCGCCCAGTTCGTCGCGCAGGCTGTCGGCCAGGCCACCGGGGAAATGCAGCACGGATTCGGCCGGGATGTCGGCGTCGCGAATCAGCGCCGGGTCGCACGACCAGCGGATCGTCACCCCCCGGAACAGATAGGCCTTCGACCGGCACAGCCGGTACAGCCGCGCGGGCGAGAAATGCAGCCGGCCGAAAATCTGCGGATCGGGGGTAAAGCGGATCTGCGTGCCGCGCCGGTTCTGCGTGGCGCCGATCCGCTCCAGGGGCGTGACCGGATGGCCGCGTTCATAGACCTGGCGCCAGACCGCGCGGTCGCGCGCGACCTCGACTTCCATCCGCGCCGCCAGCGCATTGACCACCGACGAGCCCACGCCATGCAGGCCGCCCGACGTGGCATAGGCCTTACCCGAGAACTTGCCGCCGGCATGCAGCGTGGTCAGGATGACCTCCAGCGCCGAGCGATCCTTGAATTTCGGGTGAGGATCGACCGGGATGCCGCGCCCATTGTCGCGGATCGTCAGCCAGTCGCCGGCTTCCAGCGTGACGTCGATCGTGGTGGCGTGGCCAGCCACGGCCTCGTCCATCGCATTGTCCAGGATCTCGGACGCCAGGTGGTGATAGGCGACCTCGTCCGTGCCGCCGATATACATCCCGGGTCGGCGCCGCACGGGCTCCAGCCCCTCCAGCACCTCGATCGCGCTGGCGTCGTACTCTCCACCGTCGCCGCGCGCCGGTGCGGTGGGCGCGGCCGGACGGTTGCGTGTGTCCCGGTTCGGCCGCGGCGCGGAGAAGAGATCGTCGTTCATGGAGTGTTCTTTGTTCCGCCACCCCGGCGCCTGTCAAGCGCGCCCCGACAGGCCGGCGCCGCCGTCTACCCGCTCCCTATGTTCCGCCGCCGGTCTCAGCTACGGGTCGAATGCGTCCGCCGGCCGCGATAACGGGTGCGGATTTCGGTGCGCAGGCTCCGCTCGGGCGCGATGCAGGTCTCGTAGGAGGCCGGCTGGATGATGTCCTTGGCCTGGGCATAGCTGGACAGATCGGCCGGCGTATCCAGGACCGCGACCTCGTCGAACATCGCAGCGCGCTGGTTGCAGAAGGCGGTGCCGGCCTTCAGCCCCCGCTCGGACTGCACGTTGGCCAGTTGGGTGATGTAGTCGTCATGCTCGCGCTGGGCGCTGCGGCCATAGGTGGCGCGGAAATAGCCGTTCAGCGTGTTCTCCTCGGCCAGCAGCGTGCCGCGGAACTGGGCGACGAAGCTGTTGTAGCGGTCCTGCATGTTGCACGACAGCGCCGTGACCATCAGCTCGCTCTTCAGGCCCTGGACGTCGAACGCCTCATGCGCGGGCGAGGTGGTACAGGCATCGGCCGCCATCGCGGCCTGGCCGTTCAAAAACCCGGCAAGCGCCATGCCGGCCATTGCGGCACGCCGAATCGGAAAAGACATGGTGCGATTTCTCCAGACCGATCAAGGTGCTGCGCCGGATGGCAGCCGGCATATGAACCAATATGTGAACTAGACTGGCTAGAACTTTATAATGGCAACATAACCCTGGCGGTTGCGTTGGCAATTAAAATCTGGGGCCGTTCGGACGCGCTTCTTATCGTCCGGGGGCGCGGGCCGCAAGCGTTCCGGTGCCGCATTTCCGCGCGCTCGGGCGTTGTCCCGATTGTCCGTCCGGGCAGGTCCGGACGGTGTCGGCCGGCGGGCCGGCACGCAGATTCACGCGGCGGGGGAGTTCCACCGTCCCGCGATCTGCTCTAGAGCGGTGGCCGGCGATTTTCGACCGCGTGCCCCGGCGCCTGCGGTCTGTGAACAAGCGGAGCTGACGAGTGCGAGTGCGACTGTCTTCTGCAATCCTGGTGGCGGCGTCCGCGCTGCTGGCCGGCTGTCAAAACAGGCCCGTGATACAGGCCGCCGTGCCGCCCAACCCGTTCGGCTATCTGAAGCGTTCGGCGGTCTGCAAGGTCGGTCCCGTGCGTCCGGACGCGTCGGGCCAGTTGCAGGCCAGCATGACCGTGCGGAGCGATGACGGGAATTGCGAGATCCTGGTCCAGCAGGATGGCGGGCAGTCCTATGCCTCGTTCGGCGTGGCGCCGGCGCCCGAGCACGGCAAGGCATTCATCTATAACTACAATAATCACACTTATGTGACGTACACGCCCAACACCGCCTATGCCGGGCCGGACCATTTCACGGTGACGCTGATCCGCGGCAGCGGCCTGCCGCGCCGGTCGCTGGTCGTGGCCGCCAGCGTCGACGCCACGGGCGTCGTGGTGCCGACCCC
>NZ_JABXXP010000236.1 GCF_013376155.1 Nguyenibacter vanlangensis | reverse complement strand
GACGGCGCCGCGCAGTTCGGGCAGGCCGGTCAGCGGCGGATACTGGTTGCGCCCGTCGCGCAGGGCGGCGCAGGCGGCCTCGATCATGTCGGCGGGGCCCTCGGTGTCGGGGAAGCCCTGGCCGAGATTGATGGCGTCATGCTGGACCGCCAGGGCCGACATGACGGTGAAGATGGTCGTCGGCAGGCCCGACAGCATGCTGTTCGGCGATTTCATGTCTTTCTTCCCCGGGATCCGCGACGTGGGGATTCCCGTTTCTGTCGTCCCGAAAAGGCGCTCGGGGCCCGATTTGCCCCTTCTGCCGCCCGATCACGCGCAGATGTGCGGAATATGCCGCCTTTTTGCAATCCGATCCGATTGCCCGGCGGCGCAACCCGTGCAACGGTAAGGTGGCAACGGGCCCCGGGTGATGCCGGGACCGCAGCGAGGACGTGACGACGCGGCATGAAGAAAATCGAAGCCATCATCAAGCCGTTCAAGCTGGACGAGGTAAAGGACGCCCTGCACGAGATCGGGCTGATGGGCATTACGGTGACCGAGGCCAAGGGCTTCGGCCGCCAGAAGGGCCATACCGAGCTGTATCGCGGGGCGGAATACATCGTCGATTTCCTGCCGAAGGTGAAGCTGGAGATCGTCTGCGCCGACGACATGGTCGAGCGCGCGGTCGACACCGTGATCGCGGCGGCCCGCACCGGCCGCATCGGCGACGGCAAGATCTTCATCCTGCCGGTCGAGGAAGCCATCCGCATCAGGACCGGCGAACGGGGCGAGGAGGCCATCTGATCCCCAGCCAGCGCGTCCTATCCCTTTCCTTTTCCGCCCGGCGGGTCCGGCGGCCCATCGGGCCGGCGCACCAGGGCCGGCGGGCACGCGGGCCCGGCAGGCTATCGACAACGGCGCCCCATTTTCGTAACCGTTTCACCGCCGTGTCGAGCGGCCCCACCAGTTAAGGCAGGTAAATCAGAATGGCCAAGAAAGCCCCGAGCGCAGTTCCGACGACGACGCCCACCTATTCCGCCGAGGCTGTCGCCAAGGTGTTCAGCCTGATCCAGGAGCATTCCGTCGAGCTTGTGGATCTGCGCTTTACCGATCCGCGCGGCAAGTGGCAGCACACGGCGCAGCATGTCTCGACGATCGAACAGGACACGTTCCGCGACGGGTTCATGTTCGACGGGTCGTCGATCGCCGGCTGGAAGGCCATCAACGAGAGCGACATGATCCTGCTGCCGGACCCGGCGACCGCGGTCATGGACCCGTTTTCGGCCAAGCCGCAACTGATCCTGATCTGCGACATCATCGAGCCCTCGACCGGGCAGTTCTATAACCGCGACCCCCGCGCGACCGCCAAGCTGGCCGAGGCCTATCTGAAGTCGACCGGGCTGGGCGACACCGCCTTCTTCGGTCCGGAAGCCGAATTCTTCGTCTTCGACAGCGTCAAGTTCGGCACCGGCCCGAATTTCGGCATTTACCAGCTGGACAGCATCGAGGGTCCGGGCGCGTCGCTGAAGGATTATCCGGAAGGCAACATGGGCCACCGTCCGGTGGTGAAGGGCGGCTATTTCCCGGTGCCGCCGGTGGACAGCGAGGCCGACCTGCGCGCCGAGATGCTGTCGACCATGGGCGAGATGGGCCTGCCGATCGAAAAGCACCATCACGAGGTCGCGCAGTCCCAGCACGAGCTGGGCACCAAGTTCGCCACCCTGGTGAAGTCCGCCGACTTCATGCAGATCTACAAATACTGCGTGCACAACGTCGCCCATTCCTACGGCAAGACGGCGACCTTCATGCCCAAGCCGATCTATGGCGACAACGGGTCGGGCATGCACGTGCACCAGTCGATCTGGAAGGGCGGCAAGCCGGTCTTCGCCGGCAACGGCTATGCCGACCTGTCCGACCAGGCGCTGTATTACATCGGCGGCATCATCAAGCACGCCAAGGCGCTGAACGCGTTCACCAACCCCTCGACCAATTCCTACAAGCGGCTGATCCCGGGCTTCGAGGCGCCGGTGCTGCTGGCCTATTCGGCCAGCAACCGCTCGGCGTCGTGCCGCATTCCGTATGCGACCAGCCCCAAGGCCAAGCGGGTGGAAGTGCGCTTCCCCGATCCGACGGCGAACCCATACCTGGCGTTCTCGGCCATGCTGATGGCCGGCCTGGACGGCATCAAGAACAAGATCCATCCGGGCGACGCCATGGACAAGGATCTGTACGACCTGCCGCCCGACGAACTGAAGCAGATCCCCACCGTCTGCGGATCGCTGCGCGAGGCGCTGCTGGCCCTGGAAGCCGACCATGAGTTCCTGCTGGCCGGCGGCGTGTTCTCCAAGGACCAGATCGACAGCTACATCGCCATCAAGTGGCAGGAAGTCTACAAGTTCGAGCACATCCCGCACCCCGTCGAGTTCGAAATGTATTACTCCGTCTGATCCGGCCGGGATCGACGGACATGGAAAGGGTGCCGGGCCGCGGGGGCCGGCACCCTTTTTCTTTGGGACGTCGCGCCGTTCAGAGCCGGGCGTGGAGACGGCCCTCGCCGGCCAGTTCGCGGCGGGTGCGGTCCAGTTCCTCGCTGTAGCGGCGCAGGGCGTGCTGTTCGGTCAGCATGCCCAGGACGATGCGGGACTCGGCGCTGTCGACCACCGCGAGGGCGTCGCTTTCGGATTGTTCGAAGCGGGCGATCGCCTCGCGCACATTCATCTGGGGCAGCAGGATGACGTCGCGATATTGGGCGAAGCGGGTCAGGTCGCCGGTTCCATCCGCATCTTCGGCATGCAGGTCGGGGGCGTACAGGTCGGGCACCTGGAGCAGCCCGACATAGCGCCCGCCGCCATCGACCAGGACGATGCGCTGGGCCGAACCCAGCGGATAGGCATGGCGGGCGGCCTGTATGGTGGTGGTGGCGCAGAGGGATTTGACGTCGCGCCGCATCATCCGCCCGACCGTCAGGGTGCGGATCCAGCCGACATCGACCGCCGAACGGATGGATTCGCCGCGCAGATGGAAGCGCCAGGTGGCGAAGGAATAGCCGAAGGTGCGGCGCACCGTCAGGCTGGAGATGACCGAGGCGACCAGCACGGCGACGGTCAGCGGCAGGCTGCCGGTCATTTCCAGCGCCAGGAAGACCATGGTCATGGGCGCGCCGACGACGGCCACGGCCATCGCGCTCATGCCCACCAGGGCGCAGAGTTCGGTCGAGGGGGCGGCGGCCGAGACCAGCGCCAGGCCGCCGCCGAAGGCCGCCCCGGTCAGCACGCCGAGATAGAGCGAGGCATAGAACAGGCCGCCGCGGAACCCGGCGCCGATCGACACCGACGAGGCGACGGCCTTCAGCGCCAGCAGCACCAGCACCCACCCGGTGGGGTGGCCCCGTTCCAGCGCGATGCGCATCGCCCAGTGGCCCGAGGACAGGACCGAGGGCGAGACCAGCGCCATCGTGCCGATGACGGCCCCGCCGACCGCCGGATGCGACCAGGCCGGCAGGCCCGAGCGGCGGAACAGGCTTTCGGCCAGGGTGACGCAATACATCAGCGCCACCCCGAGCAGGGCAGCGACGATGCCCAGCGTGGCTACCGGCAGGTAGTCGTTCAGATGCAGGCTGGCCGGCAGGATGACCGACACGCCGGGCGCCGCGCTGTGCAGCAGGTGCGTCACCCCGATGGCGCAGATCGAGGCCAGCGCTACGGGGGCCAGGTTGGCCAGCGAATAGGTGCCGATCACCAGTTCGAACGCATAGAATGCCCCGGCCAGCGGCGCGTCGAACGCCGCCCCGATGGCGCCGGCGGTGCCGCATCCGACCAGCAGGCGCAGATCCTCGCGCCGGACGCGGAACATGCGGCCGATGCGCGAGCCGGCGGCGGCGCCGATCTGGCTGAAGCCGGCTTCGAGTCCCACCGAGGCGCCGACGCTGTTGGAGAATACGGTCTGGATGGCGACGATGGCGCTGTCCCGCAGGGACATGCGGCCGCCATGCAGGGCGTTGGCCTCGATCGGGTCGACGGGACGGCCGGGGACGTACCGGGCGATGAACACGCCGAGTCCGCCGAAGGCCAGGCCGCCCAGGACGGGCACGAGCACCGCGCGCAGCGGTTCGAGGCGGTCGAGGCCGGAGATCCGTCCATCGCCCGCGGCCATGAAGAGCAGGCGGTGCGCCAGCAATGTTGCGTGGGTCATGGCGGCGACCAGCAGCCCGGCCCCCGCGCCCACGCATGCCGCCAGCATCACCAGCCAGATCTCG
>NZ_JABXXP010000235.1 GCF_013376155.1 Nguyenibacter vanlangensis | reverse complement strand
GGCATGACAGGAAAGAGGTTCATGACGGCGCGTTCGCTTCCGGCCCCCTCGGCCCATCCGGCCCGGCCCAACCTGTTCGACCTGGCGGCCCTGCTGTGCATGCTGGGGCTGGCGGTGGCGCTGGCCGCCACGGGACGCCACATGCTGGCGCCGCTGTCGGCGCCGAATGCCGCCGGCATCCACCTGGAGCCGTCCTGGCTGCCGGGCTATGCGATTCGCACCGCGCTGCGCATGTTCGCAGCACTGGCCGCGTCGCTGCTGTTCACCTTTACCTATGCGGTCTGGGCGGCGAAGAGCCGGCGCGCGGGGCTGATCCTGGTGCCGGTCCTGGACGTGCTGCAATCCGTGCCGATCCTGGGATTCCTGACCTTTACCGTCGTGTTCTTCATGGGGCTGTTCCCCGGGCGGGTGCTGGGGGCGGAACTGGCGGCGATCTTTACGATCTTCACCAGCCAGGCGTGGAACATGGCCTTCAGCATGTATCAGTCGCTGCGGACCGTTCCCCCGGACCTGGATGAGGTCGCGCGCAGCTTCAACCTGACCGCGTGGCAGAAATTCTGGCGGCTGGAGGTTCCGTTCGCGGTGCCGGGCCTGGTGTGGAACGCGATGATTTCCATGTCCGGCGGCTGGTTCATGGTCGTCTATTCCGAGACGATCACGGTGGGGAACACCAATGTGCTGCTGCCCGGCATCGGGTCCTATGTCGGCACGGCGATCGCGCAGCGCGACCTGTGGGCGATCTTCTATGCCATCGTGACCATGCTGGTGGTGATCCTGGCCTACGACCAGTTGGTCTTCCGCCCTCTGGTCGCCTGGTCGGCGCGTTTCGCGACCATCGCGTCGCCGTCTTCGTCCGATCCGTGGATGCTGGTGCTGCTGCGCCGCACCGCCCTACTGCGCCGGGTCACGGATGCGATCGGCGACGGACTGACCGCGATCGGCGGGCTGAAACTGGGCCGGCGCCCGTCCGATGCGCGGCCCGCGCCGCGCATTCCTGACCGGGTCCATGACGCGCTATGGATCGCCGTGCTGTCCGTGCTGTCGGCCCTGGCGGTGTGGCAGGTCTGGTCCTATGCCAGGGCAACCTTCAGCGCGGCCGATCTGATGCATGTCGTCGCGCTGGGCACGCTGACCCTGGCGCGGGTGCTGGCCATGGTCCTGCTGGCATCGCTGATCTGGGTGCCGGTGGGGATCTGGCTGGGACTGGACCCGGTACGTGCCCGGCGCACCCAGTTCGTGGCGCAGTTCATGGCGGCCTTTCCGGCCAATCTGTTCTTTCCGGTCTTCGTCCTGCTGATCGTCCATTTCCATGCCAGCAGCGACGTGTGGCTGACGCCGCTGATGGTCCTGGGCACGCAATGGTATATCCTGTTCAACGTCGTGGCCGGCGCCGCATCCTATCCGGCGGACCTGCTGGAGGTCGCGCGCAGCCTGCAGGTCGGCGGGCGCCTGTGGTGGCTGCGGGTCATCCTGCCGGGGATCGTGCCCCATTACATCACCGGGGCGATCACGGCGTCGGGCGGGGCATGGAACGCCGCGATCGCGGCCGAGGTCGCCAGTTGGGGCGATGTCAGGCTGAGCGCCCATGGGCTGGGCGCCTATATCGCCCACGCCACCACGGCCGGCAACACCGCCCAGGTCGGGCTGGGCATGACGGTCATGGCGGCGTTCGTCCTGCTGTTCAACCGCGCGGTGTGGCGTCCCCTCGCCGACTATGCGCGCCGTCACTTCACTTTCAGTTGAGCCCGCGCCCATGACCACGCCCCCGCCCAGTCCGACCGCAGGCTCCGCCGCGCCCCCATCCGCACCCCCGTCCACGGCAGCTTCGCCCGCCCCGGCGCGCGAGGAACTGGTCCGCATCACCGACTGCCGCCAAGCCTATCACAAAGGTGCCGCAGCCGACCTGGTAGTGCTTGACGACGTGAACCTGACCCTGCGGTCGGGCGAGATCGTCGGGTTGCTGGGACGGTCCGGGTCGGGCAAGTCGACGCTGCTGCGCATCATCGCCGGGCTGCTGCCGCCCAGCGCCGGCAAGGTGCTGTGGAAGGGCCGGCCGGTCGTCGGCCCGGTGCCGGGGATCGCCATGGTCTTCCAGTCCTTCGCGCTGTTTCCCTGGCTGACGGTGCAGAAGAATGTCGAACTGGGACTGGAGGCCAAGGGCATTCCGCCGGCCGAGCGCGACCGGCTGGGGGAAGCGGCGATCGACCTGATCGGGCTGAGCGGCTATGAAAACGCCTATCCCAAGGAATTGTCGGGCGGCATGCGCCAGCGCGTGGGGCTGGCGCGCGCGCTGGTGGTGCAACCCGACCTGCTGCTGATGGACGAGCCGTTCTCGGCGCTGGACGTGCTGACGGCGGAAAATCTGCGCACCGACCTGATCGAGCTGTGGGCCGAGGGCAAGCTGCCGGTCAAGTCGCTGATGCTGGTCACCCACAGTATCGAGGAAGCGGTGCTGATGTGCGACCGCATCCTGGTCTTTTCATCCAATCCCGGCCGGGTCGCGCATGAGGTGAGCATACCCTTTACGCATCCGCGCAACCGCGAAGACCCTGCCTTTCGCCAGGTGGTCGACCGGATCTATGCCCTGATGACGCGCCGCGCGCCCATCGTGTCCGAGGTCGAATTGCGGGCCAGCGAGGAGCCGCAGCCCGCCGCGCCGGTCCAGGTCGCGCTGCCGTCCCTGCCGATGAACGCGATGGTCGGCATGATGGAGACGCTGGCGGCCGATCCGCTGAATGGGCGCGCCGACCTGCCGCTTCTGGCGTCGCGCCTGCAACTGGAGCTGGACGACCTGTTTCCCCTGGGCGAATCCCTGCAATTGCTTGAATTCGCGGAACTGGAGGACGGCGACATCCTGCTGACGTCCGAGGGCGCGCGCTTCGTCCAGAGCACGCATGACGAGCGGCGGCAGATCCTGTGGCACAGCCTGCTGCATAACGTGCCCATGGTGCGCACCATCCGCGCCGTGCTGGACGAGCGGCCGAACCACCGGGCCAGCGCCGAGCGCTTCCGCGGCGAGTTGGAAGACAGCATGTCCCCCGACTACGCCAAGCAGACCCTGCAGACGCTGATCGGCTGGGGACGCTATGCGGAATTGTTCGATTATGACGAGGAAGCGGACCAGTTGTTCCTTGATGACGAGATCGCGTGAAACGTCACCCCGGACGGCGCCGGGGATGACGCGAATCCGCCCCCGGCGCCTACCGCCGGTCAGCCCTGCGCCCGCGCCAGGCGGGACATGTAGGTCCGGCGCAGCTTCGCCACCTTGGGCGCGATCACCGCGGCGCAATAGCCCCGTTCCGGGTGCTTGGCGAAATAATCGTGATGATAGGATTCGGCCTCGTAGAACCGGTCCAGGGGCTGGATTTCAGTCACGATCGGATCGGGCCACAGCCGTTCGGCCGCGACCTGGTCGCGCACCGCGCGGGCGGTTTGCGCCTGTTCGGGCGTGGCGGTGAAGATCACCGAGCGATATTGCGGACCTATGTCCGCCCCCTGGCGGTCCGGGGTCGTGGGATCGTGGATCGTGAAGAAAATCCGCAGCAGGTCGGCATAGGACAGGATCGCGGGGTCGAATGCGACGCGCACGACCTCGGCATGGCCGGTGCGGCCGCTGCAGACCTGTTCATAGGTCGGGTTGGCCAGGGTGCCCCCGGCATAGCCCGGAACCACGCCGAGGATGCCCCGGAGTTCCTTCAGCATCGCCTCGGTGCACCAGAAGCACCCGCCGCCCAGGTAGGCGACGTCCTGGCCGGGCGGCATGCGCGTCGCTTCATCCATCGTTCCAGCTCCTTCCCGCGCCGCGAACGGGCGCGCCTCGTCTACAAGATGTGAGGGCCGCCACCGGATTGAAAGAGACGTGATGGTGACGAGCCTGCGACAGCTTCGCGACGCGACCGGGTCAGGCCAGGCGCGCCAGGGCGGCGGCCAGGCGGTCGCGTTCGCCCTGCCATTGGGCCAGGCGGTCGCGATTTTCCTCGACGATCTCGGGCTTGGCACGGGCGATGAAATCGGCGTTGCGCAGCTTGCGCTCGACCTTCGCGATCTCGTCTTCCATCTTGCTGCGCTCCTTCTCCAGGCGCTGGCGTTCCTGCGTCAGGTCGATGACGCCGGCCAGCGGCATGACCAGCGTCGCCTCATCGACCACGAGCTGGGCCGCCCCCTGCGGCATGTCGCCGTCCAGGACCGCGACGTCGGATACGCGGGCCATGCGGCCGATCGCCTCGGCCCAGCGGGTCGCGCG
>NZ_JABXXP010000234.1 GCF_013376155.1 Nguyenibacter vanlangensis | reverse complement strand
AGCAGCAGGGCGCGCGGGCTTCGTCGGAGATGCGGCGCGCCGGCGGGCAGGGGGCGGGCCGGTTGCCCCGCGGACGACATTGTCCGGTCTTGGTCTGTCATCGGTTGGTTCCTCCGGCCAAGTCTCGCGCGGGCCGTGATCGTTCACTATGATGCGATGTGGAAATGATATGGTCCGTGTCGGGGGTCGTTCGGACGTGGCTGTCAGTCGACCGGCGGATGGTCCACGCCGCTGCCCGCGGCCTGGGGCGGCAGGACGGGCAGGATCAGTGCCGAGCGGTGGGCGGCGTCGTGCCAGATCGTCTGCGTGGCCTTGACGATGGCGGCGGAGTGTCCGAACGGTGCCCCGGTATTCGGGTTGGGGGCGAATTGCGGGAAGTCGCTGGAGGAGATTTCCAGCCTGATCCGATGGCCGGGCAGGAACAGGTTGCTGGTCGGCCAGACCTTGATCCGGTATTCGTAGATCTGGTTCGGCGTGATCGGCGTGGGGTCGGTCAGCGACGCGCGGTAGCGAGCGACGACGATGCCGTTATTGAGGTTGATTGCGCTGCCGTCGGGATGGACGTCGACCAGCTTGGCGGTGAAATCCGTATCCCTGGCCGTGGTGGTGGCATAGAGGATGACGGTGATCGGTCCCGTGACGTTCAGCGGTGCGGTCAGGACATTGCTGGTATAGACCAGGATGTCCGGGCGCTGTTCGATGGCCGATTGATCGAACTGACCCTGCGGGCCGGAATTCCACGCGCAGCAGGAATGGCCGCCGATGCTGGGAACCGGATTGGCCGGATCATAGACGAAATGGTCGCTGGGCGCGGTCAGCCTGGCCGGGTCGATTGTGCCGTGGGGCGGCGCGGCGGGGGAAGGGGGCGTGCTGCCCGGCGGGGTCGTCGTCAGCGCGCCGTCGCCCATGACCGAGGATGCGTCCCGCGCGCTGCCCAGATACCATGTCTGGTAGGTCGTGCCGGCCACCGGCCAGCGATCGGCGACATGCCAGCGATTTTCACCCATGGTGAAGTAGTCGATGCGCGGGCCGGTCTGCACGCCGTCATCCTTGCCCTTGAGGAAATGGTCGAACCAGGCGAGCATCAATTCATTGACCGGACTGTCGGAGACGGGGCCGATCGCCTTCAGGCGCGGGCTGACCAGGCTGTCGGGCCGCCCCCAGCCCAGATGTTCCCAGGGGCCGAGGATGATGCGCTGGTTGCGCCGCGCCGCGGGGGTGCCGCCCTGGGTGCGCATGCCGTTGAAATTTTCCAGCGCGCCGGTCAGGAACGAATCATACCAGCCGTCGAAGGCAAGGACCGGCACCTGCACATTCGGATAGCGCGAACGGATTTCGAACGCTTTCCAATAGCCGTCGCGCGACGGGTGACGGATGGCGTCGTAGAAATAGGGCGCGACCTTGGGGTCGCCGGGGCGCAGGGGCGGAAAGGACAGATAGGGCGTGTCGCGCAGCCAGGCCGCCGGATTCATGCCGTCGGCCCGCAATTCGGCCGCCAGCGCGGTATCGCCGCGGTTGGCGGCGGCGCTGGAGGCGATCGTCTCCATCATCCATGGTGCGATGAAGGCCAGGCGGAATGCCCCGTCCTCATATGTCCAGCCGTCATAGTAATCCGAGCCCGTGTTGGACGGGACGATGGTCTTCAGCGACGGCGGCGACGCGGTGGCGGCCAGCCATTGTGTCGCCCCGACATAGGACGAGCCGTACATCCCGACCTTGCCGTCGGCCCCGGGCAGGCGGGCGGCCCATTCGACCGTGTCATAGCCGTCATCGCGGTCATAGCGATATTCGTAGAACGTGCCGCCGGATTTTCCCTGGCCGCGAATGTCCTGCACCACCACCAGATAGCAGTGCGAGGCGAACCAGTCCGGCGTCTGGAAGCGCGACGGCTGGACCTGCGCGGCGTCCTTGCCATACTGGGTGCGCATCAGGATGACCGGGACCGGCGCCGTGCTGTCCGGGCGATAGATGTCGGCGCGCAGGATGGTGCCGTCGCGCATTTTCGCCGGGACGTCGGCCTGTTTCGTGACATGGCAGGAACCGCGCCCCGCGGCGGCCGGCCATGGCGCGGCCCGGGGATGGCCGGGCAGGGCCTGCAATGCGGCCGCGAGCGACGTGCCATGGAGCAGCGCGCGCAGCCATCCCGATCGGGTCTTCGACAATTCTACGGTCCTTGACATCTCTCTCACTCGGTCATGTCGGCGTTCATGGTGCGTCACAGGCGCATACGGCGGGTTTATTTTAATTATTGATATATGTTATTAACATATACTTGGTCAGATTGATTGGATCCTGGAGGTGTCTTCTGATGAAGTATCCTGTTATCGAAACGTAATGGAGTGGGGCGCATGTTCGTCGTCTTGGCCCGGTGAGCCGGACCATGCAAAATCTCCTAACGAATAAAAGTCTTTTTGCTTCTTTTTCTTCAGAAAAAGAAGATGCTCTCAGCGCCCGGCCGCCTCGAGGTGTATGAAGTGTATAATGTCCCCTGCACGAAGCTTATGCATGAACGTTGCGTGGTCAAATTATAATTTCTCGTCTATGATATTGATCTAATGAATAATAGGCGCATCGATCTCAATCTGGCGACGATCTTCCTGGCCTTGTGGTATGAGCGCAGCGTCAGCGGCGCGGCCGTGCGGCTGGCCCTGACGCAGCCGGCGGTCAGCAATGCGCTGAAGCGGCTGCGCACCGCCTGCGGGGATGAATTGTTCGTCCGCACGCGCGGCGGGATGCGGCCGACGGTGCGGGCCACGATGATGGCGCCTCAACTGGAGCGCGATGTCGAACAGATCCGTCTGGCGCTGGGCGGCAGCCGGGATTTCCTGCCGGAGACGGCGACGCGGCAATTCGTCGTCGGCATGACCGCGGGCCTGGACCTGGCGGCCGGACCGGTGCTGAGCGCGATGCTCTGGCGGGCCGCGCCGCTGACGATGACGCGGTTCCGGGCGCCGGAGACGCGGCAGGCCGCCGACCTGCTGGAGCGGCGGGACATCGAGCTGGCGGCGACCATTCGCGGCCTGCCGGACCATCGTTGCGCCGAAATGACGGTGGGGCGTTATCATTTCGTCTGCCTGTACGATCCTGCCGGATGCGGCCTGGGGCCGGTCATCGGGCGGGAGGAATTTCTGGACGTGCCGCATATCCTGACGGAGGCCGCCACGCGCGGCACGATCGTCGAGACGATGTTGCGCCAGGAGGGGCTGCGCCGGCGGGTCCGGGTCGTCGTCAGCAATTTCGGCGCGTTGCCGGCGTTTCTGCTGGGTCAGTACGCGCTGGCGGTGGTGCCGCATTATGTCGGCTATGCCCTGGCCCGGCAGTCCGGGCTGCATGTCAGCCCGCTGCCGGTGCCGATCACCGGCGGCGAGGTGCATATCCTGATGCGGCTCGACGGGCTGGCGGATGCCGGGCTGATCTGGCTGCGCCTGCAACTGGCCGAGGCGTTGCGTATGGCCCTGGCGGATGGCCGATAGGGGGGGAGTGTCATGCGGCACGGGAGGCTGGCGAGGGGTCGAGGCGCCCTTTTTGGAATCACGCGCGCAATAGCTCCGCCAGGCGGGTGAAATCCGCCCCCCTCGGGTCGGTCGCGCGCCAGGCCAGGCCGATCCGGCGTCCGGCCCGGGGGTCGGTCAGTGGGCGGCTGCAGGTCAGGGCGCCGTCGCCCATGCGGTCCTGGATCCGGTCCTGGATCGCCAGGGCGGGCATCAGGGCGATGCCCTCGCCGGCCGCGACCATATGACGCAGCATTTCCAGGCTGGGGGCGACGCGCGGGTTCGCCGCCCGCTGCGATTCGGCCGGCACGTGGCAGAGTGAGACGGTTTGCGCGCGCAGGCAATGCCCGTCTTCCAGCAGCAGCAGGTCTGGCCGGGCCAGGTCGGTGACGGAGAGTGCGGGTTGGGCCGCCAGCGGGTGGTCGGCGGGCAGCAGGGCGTGGAACGGTTCGAAGAACAGGGGTTCGGCCACCAGGCCGGGCTGGTCGGCGGGCAGGGCGATCAGGGCGGCGTCCAGCGTGTAGTCGGCCAGCGCGGCCAGGAGGGGCTCGGTACGTTCCTCGGTCAGGCGCAGCGACAGGCCGGGCAGGCGGGCGCGCAGCAATTGCAGCAGGCCAGGGATGTAATAGGGGCCGAGGGTAGGGATGACCCCCAGCGCCAGCCTGCCGTCCAGCGGGGTCGTGTGGGTGCGTGCCAGTTCCAGTACGGCGCGGCTTTCGCGGACGACGCGCCCGATCTGGGCCAGCAGGGGGGTGCCCTGCGGCGTCGGGCGGGCGCCGCCGCGCCCG
>NZ_JABXXP010000233.1 GCF_013376155.1 Nguyenibacter vanlangensis | reverse complement strand
CGGCCCCGGCCTGCCAGTCCCGCCGCCGCGCGGGCACAGCACCCCGGACGCGCGGATTTCGAACCCATCCCGCCGGTCCGGCGCAGCCGCCCGCGTAAAGATCTGAAATGGACATTATGTTTCACACGCCGGGAACCCGCCGGTCCCGTCCTCCGCCGGGAACGGGAAATACCTTCGCCGCCGCTCCGCCGGCCGCCCGGAATTCTGGAACAGATGGTCCACTCGCCCGGCATCGGGTCGCACAGGCGTGATCGCACCCGCCGACATCGGCATGCCACCATCCGGCCCGCTCCACGACATGGGAGAAGAGGCGATGATCGATCACGTCTCCATCAGGGTCCGCAGCATCCAGCGCGCACGCGCCTTCTATGACCGGGTCCTGGTGCCGCTGGGCCTGACCTGCACGGTACGGGGCGCCCCCGAATATGCGGGTTACGGCCTCGATGGCCGCGACCCTTTCCTGTGGCTGACCCTGCATGACGGGTCATCGGGCCATATCCAGCTCGCCTTCGCCGCGCCCAGCCGCGCAGCGGTCGAGGATTTCCACGTGGCGGCCCTCGCCGCCGGCGGCCGCGAACGCGCCAGCCCGGGGATGCAGACCGAGGGGGGCCTTCCCTATTTCGCCGCCTCGGTGCTGGACCCGGACCGCCACGAGATCTCGGCCGTCTGCCGCATCGGGCCCTGACTGCCCCGCCTCCCGGCCGCCGACCCACCGCCGATGAAGACCCCTCGCCGGAGCACCGTCACGGGACGATACCACCAGGAAAGAATCAGCCGCCCTGCCGCCGCGGCACACTATGCGTCGCGCGAAAACCGCGTAGCCCAGCGCGATGCGCCGCGTAAATCTGTGCCGGCGTGCTGTCGGCCGCATCCCCTGCCGTGGCGCGCGGCCCAGCCCGCTCTTCAGCGCCCCGGTCTTCAACATCTGGCGGGCACGGACGGGTATCCCGTGTCCCGAGCAATGGCGGAATTGTGAAACGGCCGGAGCCATTCTGGCCGGCAACGGATGGCGTCAGCATTGCTGCTCTCCGAGAAGGTCCCCCCTTGCATGCCGCATCGGGATCGACCTTCACAAAAACTTAAGCACAAACGCCCCTCCGATAAAGCACGGATTTCATCCAGCCGCCCTGCATCCGGAACATGGCGCGCACCGACATCGCTGCCCCCGAAAAGCAAAACCCGCGGCTGCATGCGCAGCCGCGGGTTTCGCCAGGCAGTCAGGCGAAAATCCGGATCAGAAATTCGCGTTGATGCGCCCGTAATAGAAGCCGCCGGTGAACGGAATGCCCGAGGAGTTCTGGTCGTACTGGTTGGCACCCAGATAATTGACAACCAGCGGCAGGCGACGCGGACGGACATTGAAGATGTTGTTCGCGCCGATGGCCACATGCCAGTGACGGTCCACGCGATAGCCCACTTCCAGGTCCGTCAGCCACGCCGGCGTATTGGTAAATTGCAGCCACTGAGTGTTCGAGTAAGCCAGGCTCCCGGCCTGGTCCTCATAGCTCTGCAGCAGCTTGGTTTCGCCGTAGCGGGTCTGGCGCACATTCACGTCCCACTGGCCGACCGTCCAATGGGCCTGCAGGATGATCTTGCTGCGCGGCGACCCGTTGGCCAGGTAGGACGCCGTCTGCGCGTTCAGCGACGGCATGCCGTTGGCCAGCGTGTTGATGTGGCTGACCGTCGTGCGGTTCAGGTTGATTCCCATGCTCAGATCGACATTGCCGTACTCGCCCAGGCGCAGCAGGTAGTCGGACATGATGTCCAGGCCCTGGGTCCGGGTGCTGCCGACATTGGCGAAGTAGTTCACGAACACGTCGGAATTGTTGATGCCCGCCGGCAGCGTCGCCCCGGTCAGGTCGATCGCATCCAGCGCCGGATTGCCGCCGACGGTACCGCTGCCGAAAATCCGGTCACGGATGTTGATCTGATAGACATCGACCGACACGTGCCAGCCATCGACCGGCTCCAGCACCAGACCGGCCTCGGCGCTGGTCGAGCGCTCCGGCTTCAGCGGCAGCGCGCCGACCGACCGGCCGGCCGCGCCGGTGGTCGACAGCAGGCCCGTGGCGCCGGTCGGCGACACGTTCAGGGCGCTGAAATGCTCTTCCGGCAGAGTCGGCGCACGGAAACCGTTGCTGATCGTGCCGCGGATGGCGATGCGGTGGGTGAAGTCATAACGGGTCGAGACCTTGCCGTTCTCGGTATCGCCGAAATCGGTGTAGTGCTCGAACCGTCCCGCGAAATCCAGGTCCCAGTGCGGCAGCGGATGGAAATCGCCATCCAGATAGCCGGCCCAGATGTCACGGCCCCACTTGCCCGCGTTCTGCGGCATCAGGCCGGCATAGCCCTGTGCGCCGCCGAGTTCGTACGAGGGCGGATTGCCCGGCCAGATCTGGTACTGCTCCAGACGGTGCTCGGCGCCGAAGGCCACCGTCACCGGCACGACATTGGCGATCTTCAGCCGGCGGCGGAAATCGGCATTGTTGGTCCACTGCGCCAGCGAATATTGCTCGGCCATCACCGTGGTCGGCGAGAAGCCGGTCTTGGTGTACAGGTTCGGGTTGGCGGTATTCTTGTTGCCGATATCGTCGTCGTCCTGGCCGTATGTCGTGCTGACATCCCAGTCGAAGCCGAGGAAATTATCGCCCTTCAGACCCAGGGTCGCGGCGAAGTCGTTTTCGTCGATCGTCTCCAGCGGCGAGAACCCGTACGGATACAACGCCGGCGCCTTGGTCGGCGTGCGGTAATTCTCATACGCCTCGCTGTGGCGGTGGGCATAGGTGATCTGCCCATATCCCTGCACGCCTTCGGTCAGCGTCTTGCCGAAATCGATCAGCAGGTTCTCGCGCGTCTCCTCCGGCGTGCTCATGATCATGTTGGAATTGCTGGGGAAGTTCACGCCCGGCGTATAATCCACATTGCCCGGCACCGAGCGCAGGTCATGCGCGCCCGGCGGCACCATATGGTCGGCATGCATGACCTGGCCGGCTATATGGACATAGCCGTCGTCGCCGAATCCGAACCCGCCATCGAGATTGGTCTGGTACTGCCAGCCATCGCCGTTATAGGCGTTCGCGCCCGTCTGGCCGCTCAGATTCAGCCCGTGCGCCGTCTTCTTGGTGATGATGTTGACCACGCCCGCGATGGCGTCCGACCCGTACATGGCCGCCGCGCCGTCACGCAGGATTTCGATATGGTCGATCGCGTTCGCCGGCAGCATGTTCAGGTCGACCGGCGTCGATCCCTGCTGCGGGCCCTGGTCGGCATAGATGTTCGCCGTGGTATGGCGGCGCTTGCCGTCCACCAGCACCAGCACTTCGTTCGGGTTCAGGCCGCGCATGCGGATCGACGAGGTCAGCGCCCCGGCGTCGGCGCCCATCGCTTCCTGGGTGATCGACGGGTCCATGCGCGTCAGCGCGTCGGCCAGGTTGACCTGCCCGGTGCGGGTCAGGGTGGCGGCGGAAATCACGGTGATCGGCGCCGTCGAATCGCGCGCATGGCGGTTGAAGGCATGGGTGCCGGTCACGATCACGGCTTCGCCCGAATCAGGCGGCGCATGATAGACGGGCGCCGCAACCGGCGCGACGACGGCGGCAGGAGCAGGACGATTGACGAAATGCGCCCGGGTCGCGGGGCTGACCTGCTGCGCTGACGGCCTGACCTTCTTCTTGGCCTTGCTGACGTGACGATGGGCCGACGCCGCACTCGGGGCGGTGGAGCCGGACGTGGCGCTCTGGGCTAACGCCCCTGAAATATCGCACTGAATTGCCAGGATGGTGGCCGCAATAAGGCTTCGCCTTAGGGTCATTGATGTAACGTGCTCCTGCATACATCATTATTTGAATGGTCCCCAATGGAAACGAAACCGCCCGGGACTTCAATGCCAAAACGCGACCGCACATATCGAATTCGGAATATATGACATTTTTATCACAATCCTCGCGCCGATATCCCGTAACATGTTCATTCAAATCAAATTTTTTCCGAAATTGCTGTTGCAACTCTGACTATTTAAACGGCACGCTTTTTGGAATTTCAGCCTATGAAAGCGGCAATCGGCACGTGTCCATTCCGATCGCCGACCGCAATGGTCCGGGTGGTCGGACATGCTGTTCCAGTTATTCGGCGGGTGCGTGGCAATCCTTTTATGGATGGATCAAATATATTTCATTTACACCATGCAATCAGTACCGGACTGTTCCGATTTCCGCGCGCCATGACCGCCCCGCGCCCATCCGCACGCGCCGCTTTCCGGCGCGGCACAGGGCGGATTGCGGCGCGATCCGCCCCCGGCTTTACTCGTCCCGAGACCGGAGACAC
>NZ_JABXXP010000232.1 GCF_013376155.1 Nguyenibacter vanlangensis | reverse complement strand
AAGCGGTGTTCGGGCTGGTCACGCTGCTGACGGTGGCGGTGTTCTCGCTGCATGCGCCGCCGGCGATGCGGCGGCTGTCGATCCTGTGCGCCATGGTGGTGTCGTGCCTGGTCTATGCGCTGGCCGCCAACGGGCTGGGCCTGGCCCCGCCGATCGATTTCGGCATGGTGCGGACCGCGCCCTGGTTCGGCCTGCCGCCGCTGCGCGCGCCGCGCTTCGAGACCCATGCCATGCTGGCCATCGCCCCGGTCGCCCTGGTGCTGCTGGCGGAGAATCTGGGCCATCTGAAGGCGCTGGGGGCGATGACCGGCCGCAATTTCGATGCCCTGGCCGGGCGGGCCTTCCTGGGCGACGGGCTGGCGACGATGCTGGCGGGCGCGGGCGGCGGCACGGGGGTGACGACCTATGTCGAGAATATCGGCGTGATGGCGATCTCGCGGGTCTATTCCACCCTGGTGTTCGTCGCGGCGGCGCTGTTCGCCGTCCTGCTGGGATTTTCGCCCCGTTTCGGCGCGGTGCTGCGGATCATTCCCGATCCGGTGCTGGGCGGACTGGCGCTGGGAGTGTTCGGCCTGATCGCCGCGACGATGGTGCGGATCTGGATCGAGCATAAGGTGGATTTCGCCGATCCGCGCACGCTGTTCACCGTCGGGGTCACGCTGATCGCGGGGGCGGGCAACCTGACGATCGCCATGGGCCAGGTCGTGCTGGGCGGGATCGCCACCGCCACGATCGCGGCCATCGGGCTGAACCTGATCCTGGGATGGCGCGGACGGCGTCGCCCCTCGCCTTCCGAAAAGGAGTAGACGCAGCATGTCAGTCAGCGATTTCGAGATGGTCGAGGCGTGGGGGCAGGTGCTGTCCCTGTCCGGCATCGCGGCGGGGCAGACCGTGACCATCCTGACGTCGAGCGACACGCATCCGCAGACCCTGCGGACCGCGATCGTCGCCGCCCGCGCGAAGGGGGCCATCGTCAACCGGCTGGACCTGCTGCCGGTGAACGGGGGGACGTCGCTGTCGCGCGATCCGCTGGCCTATGTCGGCACCACGCCGCTGACCGGCAACAAGGCGGCGCTGGCGATGCTGAAGGCCAGCGACCTGGTGCTGGACCTGATGACCTTGCTGTTCTCGGCGGAACAGCATGAGATCCTGTCGGCGGGCGGGCGCATCCTGCTGGCGGTGGAGCCGCCCGAGATCCTGCTGCGCATGGTGCCGACCGAGGAGGATCGGCGGCGCGTGCTGGCGGCATCCAGGGTGCTGCGCGCGGCACGGCAGATGCGCGTGACCTCGGCGGCCGGGACGGACGTGACCTTCGCGCTGGGGGAGTATCCGATCCTGGAGGAGTACGGGTTCTGCGAACGGCCGGGACGGTGGGACCACTGGCCCAGCGGCTTTCTGGCCACCTGGTCGAACGAGGGATCGGCGCAGGGGACGATCGTGCTGGATCGCGGCGATATCCTGCTGCCGCAGAAATCCTATGTGCGCGAGCCCGTCACATTCACCATCCGCGACGGCTATGTGACGGACATCGCGGGCGGGCTGGATGCCGATCTGCTGCGGGGATACATGGAATCGTTCGGCGATCCGGAGGTCTATGCGATCTCGCATGTCGGGTGGGGGCTGCAGAAGCGCGCGCACTGGTCGGTGCTGGGCCTGTATGACCGCGAGGCCACGATCGGCATGGATTCGCGGGCCTGCGCCGGCAATTTCCTGTGGTCCACCGGTCCGAACAACGAGGCCGGCGGCACGCGCGACACGGCGTGCCATATCGATATTCCGATGCGCAACTGCACCGTCATGCTGGATGGCGACGCGGTGGTGCGGGACGGCGAACTGGTGAATGACGGATTGGGGAACGCGGCATGAGCGACAGGCTGGACGGTGGCGCGGCGCGGCGCGGCGAGAGCGACGAGGCGCTGTACCAGCGCCAGGGATTCGGGCGCGAGATGGGCATCGTCGGGCAGGTGGGGCTGCTGATCGTCGATTTCGTCAACGGGTTTGCCGATCCGGCGGCCTTCGGCGGCGGGAACATTCCGCAGGCGATCGAGCGGACGAAGCCGCTGCTGGCCACGGCGCGGCGCCTGGGCTGGCCGGTCGCGCATACCCGCATCGTCTTTGCCGATGACGGGTCGGATGCCAACGTGTTCTCGCTGAAGGTGCCCAGCCTGCTGGGGCTGACCGAGACCAGCCCGGCCAGCGCGATCGTGCCCGGTCTGGCGCCGGTCGACGGCGAATATGTGGTGCGCAAGACGGTGCCGTCGGCGTTCTCGGGCACGGCGCTGGCGGCATGGTATGCCCATCGCGGGGTGCAGACGCTGGTGGTGGCGGGCTGCGTCACCAGCGGGTGCATCCGCGCCAGCGTGATCGACGCGATGTCGCTGGGGTTCCGGCCGATCGTGGTGTCGGATTGCGTGGGCGACCGCGCGATCGGCCCGCATGAGGCCAATCTGTTCGACATGGCGCAGAAATGCGGCGACGTGATGGAGTACGACACGTTGCTCTCGCGCCTGTCCAATCGCTGACCGTTTCAATATTTTCATATATATATTCGGGATTCGCCATGAAACCGCTCTATCGCATCGGGCAGATCGTCCCCAGTTCGAACGTCACGATGGAGACCGAGATCCCGGCGATGCTGGCGGCCCGGCAACTGATCCGGCCCGAACGGTTTCTGTTCCATTCCAGCCGGATGCGGATGAAGACGGTCAGCAAGGACGAGCTGGCGGCGATGGACGAACAATCCGACCGTTGCGCGCTGGAGCTGAGCGATGCCCGGGTCGACGTGCTGGGCTATGCCTGCCTGGTGGCGATCATGTCGATGGGGACCGGCTATCACCGCGTGTCCGAGACGCGGCTGCATGCCCGGACCCGCGAGAACGGCGCGCCGGCTCCGGTGGTGACCAGCGCCGGCGCGCTGGTCGAGGGGCTGAAGGTGATCGGCGCGAAGAAGATCGTCGTCGTCGCGCCCTATATGAAGCCGCTGACCAGGCTGGTCGTCGATTACCTGGCGCATGAGGGGTACGCGGTGATCGATCACGTGGCGCTGGAGATTCCGGACAACCTGGACGTGGCCGCGCACGATCCGGAGCGCCTGCCCGGCATCGTGGCCGGGCTGAATTACGCCGAGGCCGATGCGATCGTGCTGTCGGCCTGCGTGCAGATGCCCTCGCTGCCGGTGGTGCCGAAGGTCGAGGCGCTGACCGGCAAGCCGGTGATCACCGCGGCGATCGCCACGACCCACGCGATGCTGGGCGCGCTGGGGCTGGAGCGGGTCGCCCCCGGCGCGGGGGCGCTGCTGTCCGGTGCCTATTGAGGAAAAGCCTTGAGAAAAGGGAGAGGATCGCGATGATCGACAGCCGGTTCCTGTATGGCGCGAACGTGCGTGCCAACGACATCCGCCAGCATTATCTGCGCTATGGCGGCACGGGTACGCCGCTGGTGCTGATCCCCGGCATTACCAGCCCGGCGATCACCTGGGGGTTCGTGGCCGAGCGCCTGGCGGCGACGCATGACGTCTATGTGCTGGACGTGCGCGGGCGCGGCCTGTCCGAGACCGGGCCGGACCTGGCCTATGACCTGGACAGCTATGCGGCGGACGTGCGCGGCTTCATCACCGCGCTGGACCTGCCGCCCTGCGTGGTGCTGGGCCATTCGATGGGCGCGCGCATCGCCATCCGCACGGCGCGGCGGGATGGCGCCGGCATCGCGGCGCTGGTGCTGGTCGATCCGCCGGTCAGCGGCCCGGGCCGCCGGGCCTATCCGGCGCGGATCGAATGGTATGTCGATTCGATCCGCGAAGCGCGGCGCGGCATGGATGCCGAGGCGATGCGCCGCTATTGCCCGACCTGGACCGAGGCGCAGCGCCGCCTGCGCGCCGAATGGCTGCATACGTGCGACGAACTGGCGACCCGCGTCACGTTCGAGAAATTCCATACCGAGGACATCCACCAGGACATTCCGCACCTGACGCCGCCGACCCAACTGGTCATCGCCACGCGCGGCGACGTGATCCTGCCCGAGGACGAGGCGGAAATCCGCGCCCTGCTGCCGTCGATCGCGACCGTGCGGGTGCCCGATGCCGGCCACATGATTCCCTGGGACAACCTGGATGGTTTTTGCGACGCGGTGTCGGGCTTTCTGTCCCCGGCGCGGACTTGAGGGATATGCTGGACCCATGACGGCATTTGACGGGATGATGCGCCGCGCGGGTGGCGTTGTGTTGCTGGCCTGGAGATTGCCCGACCGAAAGATTACTCATTTTTAACGACATTGATACGATCTGAATATTTGTATTTTTATTAATTCATTCTGTATTCGTATTATTTTTCATCG
>NZ_JABXXP010000231.1 GCF_013376155.1 Nguyenibacter vanlangensis | reverse complement strand
GTCCGCCCGGCGCGGCGCCGCGCGGCGGCGGCCAGTCCGGAAGCGATCGATGTGGTCGCCCATGCCAGCCGGTTCGGTTTCGACGCGCAGCAGCACCAGGCGGGATCGACGACGATGCTGAGCGAGGAGGCGCTGATCTCGCACCATGTCAACACTGTCATGGATCTGCAGAAACTGGTGCCGAACCTGACGATCCAGACGGAAAGCGGATCGAACGCGCCGTCATTCTATCTGCGCGGGATCGGGCTGGAGGATTATACCCAGAACAACATGCCGTCGGTCATGACCTATTTCGACGGCGTGGCCTATCCGCTGTCGCCGATGAGCAGCGGGCAGATGTTCGACATCGCCACTGTCGGCGTCGATCCCGGGCCGGTGGGCTTTACCCACGGGATGGCCGATACGGGCGGCGAAGTGCGGATCGAAAGCCGCGCGCCGACCAGGACGCTGCATTACGGTGCGTCGGAGGACCTGGCGACGCGGGACAGGAGCAAGACCACGCTTTATGTCTCGGGCCCGATCACCAACAGCTTGCAATATCGCCTTGCCGGCCAGACCGTGCAGGGCGGCGCCTATCGGTTCAACCGCGTCACCGGACAATCGATCGGCAATGCCAATTTGGGGGCGCTGCGCGGCCGGCTGGCCTGGCAGCCCGACGCGAAGACCGACATCGACCTGATTGCGAACTGGTCGATGGACGAATCCGACGCCACCGCCGGGTTTATCCTGGATGATTTCAGCGCGGTCAGCCACATGCCGCGCGACCGGAACATCTATGCCACGGGATGGAGCCTGAATCCCGCCTTTGCCAAGCTGGTGGGCATCGCGCCCCATTCGATCCCGTCCTATGACGACGTGACGTGGGGGATTACCCTGAAGGCGGCGCGCGACCTGGGCTGGGCCACGCTGCAGACGATCGGCAATTTCAGCCAGCAGCAGCGGCATGAATATGTCGATCGCGATGCGTCGGCCTTTCGGTCCGGGGACAGTTTCTTTGCCGGAAACAGCAACGTCTTTTCGCAGGAGGTCAGCCTGAAGGGGCGGCCGGTGCTGGACGGGCGGCTGGAGTGGATTGCGGGGATGTACTATAACCGGGCTCGCGCCTTCGGGGCGAACTGGTTCGACATGAGCGATACCGCAGGCTATATCCGCGACAGTTTCCACAACCAGCCGCAGGAGAATTTCAGCCAGTTCGCGACGCTGGACTATCACATTACCCATACGGTCAAATTCACCTTCGGGCTGCAGCACCAGTCGGATACGCGCAGCCTGGTCGGCGATACGGTCGCGCAATATTATTATCTGCCCTCGGCGACCAAGAGGGCGCATTGCGGCGCCGATCCGGCGCCCTGCGCCAGCGCCAATCCGTTTCCGACCCATGGCGCGCTGACCAACCAGTTTTCCGGCAAGGTGGGCCTGTCCTGGCAGGCCCGGCCGAACCTGCTGCTGTATGCCGATATAGCCCGCGGCGTGAAGCCCGGGGGCTTTACCACCAACACGACGGTCGCGAACGTGCAGATCCAGCCTTTCAAGCCCGAATGGGTGCTGGCCTATGAAGTCGGATTCAAGAGCGATTTCTTTCGCCGGCGGCTGCGCCTGAACGGCGCGCTGTTCTGGGACGATTACCACGACAAGCAGATGCTGGGCACCCTGGTGATTCCGGGCGCGCTGGGGGCCTATAACCCCGAGGGGGCGCCGGGGACGTATGGGTCCTATATCAATATTCCGCATGCGCAGTTGTGGGGCACGGAAGTCCAGATCGAGGCCAATCCGGTCCGCGGCCTGACCCTGTCGCAGAGCGTCGGCTATCTGCGCGGCAAATACACCGATTACCAGCAGGTGAATTCGGCCGCCGTGGCGGCGAACTTTACCAGGACCGGTTTCTACAGCCCGGTCTATACCAATTATGACGGCGCCGACATGGGAATGCCCAAGCTGACGCTGAACGGACAGGTGTCGTACGAGACGCGGCCGGTGTTCCGCCGCTATACGCTGACCTTCGAGGGGAATTATTCCTATCGCGACCTGCAGGACAGCCTGCAGCCGCGCGGAAGCGGCGTCTATGTCGTGCCGGCCTATTTCCTGATGGGCGGCAGCATCACCCTCAGGCCGCGGAACGGGCACTGGTTCGTCACCGCCTATGCGTCGAACATCCTGAACCGGCATTATATCGACGTCGTGCCGGTGGCGGCGACCACCGTGCTGATGGGGATTTCCGGCGAGCCCCGCTTTGTCGGCGGGCGGTTCGGGTGTGATTTCTGATAGGTAGGGTATTTCTTCTTTTTCTGAAGAAAAAGAAGCAAAAAGACTTTTATTCGTTAAGGGTTTTTTTGCCGGGCGCATGCCGCGGTTCCTTAACGTCCAAAAGTTTTTTGGTTCTTTTTTCAAAAAAGAACGAGAATCCATGGGGCATAATCATCATGCGGTGCGCGAGGAGGATGCATGTACGACCTGATCATCCGGGGGGGACGGCTGATCGACCCCGAGACGCGGCTGGATGCGATCGGCGACGTTGCGATCCGCAATGGCGCGATCATGCGGGTGGGGGACGTCGCGGGGCCCGCCCTGCGCGAGATCGACGCCACGGGGCTGGTCGTGGCGCCCGGATTCATCGATATCCATGCCCATGGGCAATCGGTCCCGGCGGACCGGATGCAGGCGTTCGACGGCGTGACCACCACGCTGGAATGCGAGGTCGGCAGCCTGCCGGTGGCGGGCTGGTACGACGCGCAGGACAGCAGCGGCCGCGTGCTGAATTACGGCGTGTCGGTCGGCTGGGTCTTCGCGCGCATCGCGGCGATGACCGGGCGGACGCTGGAGCCGTCGCTGAGCTTCATGGGGCGCTGCATGGACGATCCGCGCTGGGTCGAGACCGTGGCCGGCGATGCGGAGCTGGAGGACATCCTGTCGCGCGTGCGGCGGGGGCTGGATGAAGGCGGCGTGGGGATCGGCATCCCGAATGCCTATGTCCCCGGCGCGGGGGTGAAGGAGATTTCGCGGATCTGCAGCCTGGCGGCCGAGTACGACGTGCCGACCTATACCCATGTCGCCTATGCGTCGAACATCGATCCGCGCAGTTCGATCGAGGCCTATACGCGGCTGATCGGCTATGCCGGGTCGACCGGCGCGCGCATGCATATCTGCCATTTCAACAGTACCAGCCTGATGGATGTCGAACGCGCGGCGGACCTGGTACGCACCGCGCAGGCGCAGGGGCTGAAGGTGACGGTGGAGGCCTATCCGTACGGGGTGGCGTCGACGGTGATCGGCGCGCCGTTCTTCGCCGATCCGGCCTTTCCCGAGCGGACCGGCCGCGGCTATGACGCGCTGCAGCGGCTGGATGACGGGCGGCGGATCGGCAGCCGCGCCGAATTGCTGCAGGCGCGGGCCGAGCGGCCCGAGAACCTGGTGCTGTGGCACTTCCTGGATGTCGAGGGCGATGCGCGGCATCGGGACCTGCTGGACGTGTCGGTGCTGTATCCGGGCGGGATCATCGCATCGGACGCCATGCCCTGGACCCTGCCCGACGGCACGGTCTATGGCGGCGATGCGTGGCCCCTGCCCGCCGATGCGGTGTCGCACCCGCGTTCGTCGGGCACGTTCGCCCGGTTCCTGCGCGTCTATATGCGCGAGCGCGGCATGCTGTCGCTGATGGAGGCCATGGCCAAATGTTCGTGGCTGCCGGCCAGCATCGTCGCGCCCGCCGCCCCCGCGATGCGGCGCAAGGGACGGTTGCAGGAAGGGTGCGATGCCGACCTGTGCGTCTTCGATGACCGGACGATCGGCGACCGGGCCGATTTCGCGGCGTTGAACCGGCCGTCGGAGGGCGTGCGCCATCTGCTGGTCAATGGCCAGCCGGTGATCGACGATGGGACGCTGCGGCGCGATGCCGCCCCCGGACGGCCCGTCCGGGGGCGGCGGCATTAGCGCGCCGGGAGTACCCCATGGCGGTTCCGGTCGTGGTGGTGGGCGGCTTTCTGGGGGCGGGAAAGACCAGCCTGATCAACCGCATCGTCAACCGGTGCGCGCCGCTGCGCCTGTCGGTGCTGGTGAATGATTTCGGGGCGCTGGCCATCGATTCCGACCTGATCGAACAGGCCGGCGAGCGGATCGTCACGCTGAAGAACGGGTGCGTCTGCTGTTCGCTGCAGGGCGACCTGCTGGCGTCGATCCGGGTGGTGCTGTCGCGGCCGGACCCGCCGGATGCCGTGCTGGTCGAATGCAGCGGCGTGTCGCGGATCGGCGCGGTGCGCGATGCGCTGCTGGACCCGGTGATCTGGCGGGCCGCGGCGCTGGAGGCCGTGGTCTGCGTCGCCGATGCCGCCGACATGGCCGCCGACA
>NZ_JABXXP010000230.1 GCF_013376155.1 Nguyenibacter vanlangensis | reverse complement strand
CACGTCGAACCGGCGGCGGCGCTGGGCATCCCGGCCCTGGCGCTGTTCCCCGTCACCCCCCCGGCGCTGCGCGACGCCCAGGGGACCGAGGCCCTGAATCCCGACAACCTGATCTGCCGCGCCGCCCGGCTGCTGAAGCGCGAATTCCCGCATATGGGGCTGGTCGGGGACGTGGCGCTGGACCCCTATACCGACCACGGGCATGACGGCGTGATCCGCGACGGCTATGTCGCCAATGACGAGTCGGTCGCCATCCTGTCGCGCCAGGCCGTCAATCAGGCCGCGGCGGGCATCGACATCATCGCGCCGTCCGACATGATGGACGGCCGCGTCGGCGCCATCCGCCGCGACCTGGACGCCCAGGGCCTGACCGATACGCGGATCATGTCCTACGCCGTCAAATACGCCAGCGCCTTCTACGGCCCGTTTCGCGACGCGCTGGGCTCGGGCGGCCTGCTGAAGGGCGACAAGAAGACCTACCAGATGGATCCGGCCAACAGCGACGAGGCCCTGCGCGAAGTGGCACAGGACCTGGCCGAGGGCGCGGACATGGTCATGGTCAAGCCCGGCATGCCCTATCTGGACGTCATCCGCCGCGTGCGCGAGCGGTTCGCGGTGCCGACCTTCGCCTACCAGGTGTCGGGCGAATACGCCATGCTGGCCGGGGCGATGGAGCGCGGCTGGCTGGACCGCGACCGCGCGATCCTGGAAAGCCTGATGGGCTTTCGCCGCGCCGGGGCCAGCGGGGTGCTGACCTATTTCGCGGTCGAGGCCGCCCGGCTGCTCCGCGCCGGCTGATTCCCCGCCGGCCGGACCCGTGCCCGAAGCGTCACGCCGACGTCACAAATCTCGGCCCGCACGGCAGATTGTGATGCAAACGCGCGATCAAACCGTTACCATCGGCCGGAAAGCGGGGCCCGCGCGACGCAGCATTCTCCTGGTGGCCTGCCGACCGCCGGAATTCGTGCCGAATTTCGGCGGCGGGACACCGGGGCGTCCGCCCGGCGGCCCGCGTCGCCAATCGGCCCGCCGGGCGCTGTATCCTGTCGAGGAGGCGTATGACCTATACATCGCCGCGTCGTCCGCAACTGTTCTACACGACGGCGCCAATGCCCTGTCCCTATGTCGCCGGCCGGATGGAGCGCAAGGTCGTCACCGACATCGGCGGCCCGGACGCCGAGCGGCTGCATAACCGCCTGTCCCGCGCCGGTTTCCGGCGCAGCCACACCATCGCCTACGCCCCGGTCTGCCCGGCCTGCAGCGCCTGCGTGCCGATCCGCGTCCCGGTCGCGACCTTCGCCCCCGACCGCACGCAGCGCCGCATCTTGCGCCGTAACGCGGCCATCGAGGGGTTCGAGGTCCCGGCCCACGCCACGACCGAGCAATTCACCCTCTTCCAGCGCTACCAGTTTGCCCGCCATGCCGACGGCGACATGGCGGCTATGAATTTCTACGATTATCGCGCGATGATCGAAGATACGCCCATCGACACGCTGATGGTCGAATTCCGCACCCAGGAGGACCAGTTGGTCTGCGTCAGCCTGATCGACCGGCTGGATGACGGGCTGTCGGCCGTCTACAGCTTCTTCGACCCGACAATGGAATCCCGCTCGCTCGGCGCCTATGCCATCATGCACCTGATCACGCATACGCGGCGGCTGGGTCTGCCCTATCTCTATCTGGGCTACTGGATTCGCGACAGCGCGAAAATGGCCTACAAGGCCCGATTCCGCCCGGCGGAAATCCTGTTCCGCGGCGCATGGACCCCCCTGAACCACCAGAATCTGCCCGAGGAAGGCGCCGGCATGGCCCGCTTCCCGGTCGCATTCCCCGAATAGGGCGCGCGCTCCGCGCGCCTCAGAGGCTGTGTGTCACAGCCCCTGCCTCTCATGCTTTGGGGCGCGGCTTGCGGGTGACCCAGGCCGGGGCGGGACGACCCACATCGGCGCGCTTGCCCAGATGATCGCGGAAATCGGCAAAGGGTCGGACCCGCGCCGGGTCGGGCCACGCCACCCCGGCCTCGGACGACAGGATGCAGGCGTCCATCAGGCCGCCTTCCTTGTATTTCTGCAGTGCGACCCCCAGTCCGCGCGCCATTTCCGGCAGTTGCGCCACCGGAAAGACCAGCATGCGCCGGTTCTGGCCCAGCACCACGACATGATCGCCCGATACCGCCAGGCAGATCCGCGCGCTTTCGGCATCCTTCAGGTTCAGCACCTGCTTGCCGGTGCGCTTTTCGGCGACCATGTCCTCGTCGCGCACCACCAGCCCGCGCCCGGCGCTGGACGCCAGCAGATGCCGCCCCCCCTCGCGCACCACGAAGATGTCGACCACGTCCTCGTCATTCGACAGATCCACCAGCAGGCGGATCGGCTGGCCGTCGCCCCGCCCGCGCGGCAGGTCGGCGGCGCGCAGGGTAAAGGCCCTGCCATCGGTCGCGAAGAAGCACAGGCGATCGGTGGAGTGGCACTCCACCGCCATGCGGAACCCGTCGCCTTCCTTGAATTTCTGCGCCGCCACGTCGATGCCGTGCCCCTTCAGTGCCTTGACCCAGCCCTTGGCCGACAGGATCAGGGTCAGCGGCTCGCGCTCGACCGCCTCGGCCACCGACACGTCGATCGCACGCGGCGGCTCGGCCAGTTCGCTGCGCCGCGCGCCCAGCGCGCCGCCGCCGAAGGATTTGCGGATCGCCTTCAACTCCTCGGTGATCCGTTTCCAGCGCAGCGCCTCGCTGTCCAGCAGCCCCAGCAGCTCCCCGCGCTCGGCCGTCAGCGCCGCATGCTCCTTGCGGATCTCCATCTCCTCCAGTCGGCGCAGGCTGCGCAGGCGCATGTTCAGGATGGATTCGGCCTGCAACTCGGTCAGCGTGAACGCGGCGATCAGCCCGGCCTTGGCGTCGTCCTCCTCGCGGACGATGCGAATGACCTCGTCCAGGTTCAGATAGACCGCCAGGAATCCGTCCAGGATCTCCAGCCGGCGATCCACCGCCTGCAGCCGGTGGCGGCTGCGCCGCTGCAGCACGTCGTGCCGATGGTCCAGCCAGGCCCGCAGCACCTCGCGCAGGCTGCGCACGCCGGGCACCCTGTCCGCGCCCAGCACATTCATGTTCAGCCCGAACCGGCTTTCCAGCGCGGTGGCGCGGAACAGCGTCTCCATCAGTACTTCGGGTTCGACGCCGCGCGATTTCGGCTCCAGCACCAGCCGGATATCCGTCGTGCTCTCATCGCGGATATCACCCAGCAGCGGCAGCTTCTTCTGCTCCATCAGATCCGCGATCTGCTCGATCAGGCGGGATTTCTGCACCTGGTACGGGATTTCCGTCACCACGATCTGCCAGGTGCCGAACCGCCCCTGCTCGACCGACCAGCGGGCCCGGATGCGGATGCTGCCCCGTCCGGTCTCATAGGCCTGCAACAGGCTCGCCCGGTCCTCGACGATCAGGCCGCCGGTCGGGAAATCCGGACCCGGCATGTCCTCCATCAGTTCGGCCACCGTCGCGTCGGGCCGGCGGATCAGCGTCATCGCCGCGGCGCAGACCTCGCCGACATTATGGGGCGGAATGCTGGTCGCCATCCCCACCGCGATTCCCGCCGCGCCATTGGCCAGCAGGTTGGGAAACGCCGCTGGCAGGACCACCGGCTCCTGCTCTTCGCCGTCATAGGTCGGGCGGAAATCGACCGCGTCATCGTCGATTCCCTCCAGCAGCGCGCGGGCCACCTCGGTCATCCGCGCTTCGGTGTACCGCATCGCCGCGGCGTTATCGCCGTCGATCGACCCGAAATTGCCCTGGCCTTCGACCAGCGGGTACCGCACCGCGAAATCCTGCGCCAGCCGCACCAGGGCCTCATAGACCGACGCATCGCCGTGCGGATGGTATTTACCGATGACGTCGCCGACCACGCGGGCGCATTTCTTGAACCCCGCCGAGGGGTCCAGGCGCAATTGCCGCATCGCGTAGATCATCCGCCGATGCACCGGCTTCAGCCCGTCGCGCACATCGGGCAGCGAGCGCGACATGATGGTGGACATCGCATAGGCCAGGTACCGTTCGCTCAGCGCGTCGGCGAGCCGGGTTTCCTCGATATGGCCGCTGGTATCCACTGTCATGCGTTCCTCCTGTCGGGGGAACAGATAGAGAAAACACCGGATTTGTCCACTGCCGCGCCTGCTGCCATACTTGGCGCCGGCAAGCCGCGATCACGCCGTATCGGGCAGTTCCGCGACCATGTCCGCCAGCCGCAGCCGGGCGGGGGGCAGCGGACGATGGCGCTGGCCGAACGCGTCGCGCGCCAGGAAATGCCCGGTCAGACGCAGCCCGTCGCACCAGTCCCGGTGCGTGCCGGGGTCCGCTTC
>NZ_JABXXP010000229.1 GCF_013376155.1 Nguyenibacter vanlangensis | reverse complement strand
GGTGATCGCCACGATCGCACCGCTGTCGGCCAGCCGGTCGGCCAGGGCCTCGGCCGAGAAGCCGCCGAACAGCACGACATGCACGGCGCCGATCCGCGCGCAGGCCAGCATCGCCACCACGCTGTCGGCCACCAGCGGCAGATGCACCGCCACCCGATCGCCACGCCCCACGCCCAGGGTGCGCAGGACGTTGGCCATGCGGCAGACCCGTTCATGCAGGGCCGCATAGGTCAGGCGTTCGGACTGTCCGTCCTGGCCTTCCCAGATCAATGCGGCCTGGTCGGGCCGTGTGGCCAGGTGGCGGTCCAGGCATGAGATGCTGGCATTCAGCGTTCCGTCGGCGAACCAGCGTATCGCGACGTCCCCCGTGAAGTCCGATGCCGAGGCGATCGTGGGCGGGGACGCCCAGGCGAGCCGCCCGGCCTGTTCGAGCCAGAATTGTTCGGGGCGCGCCGAGGCCGCCTGCTCCATCAGGCGCCGCCGGCCGGCATCGACGGCCGCCTGGGCGGCGAAGGCGGGAGGTGCGTGAAAAATTTCGTCATGCATCGCGATGCGTTCCCCGCCTGTCCTGCCCGATGGGGGCTCCTCTAACGAAGCCTCTCATAATCCACTCTATATGACGCGCCGGGCCGGTGCGACGAGATATAGCCGGGCGCGGAAAAAAAGCCCCGGCGGAAGACCGCCGGGGCTGCTGGAGGACGCGACAGGGCCAAGGAATCGGCCAGGAAAAAACTCGGGAAGAGAGATTACAGACCAACCGGCACCGAAAGCGACAGGAAGATGCCGCGCCCGGCCTGGGTGTTGAACAGCGGCGTCTTGTCCGCCGCGTAGCCGAAGAAATAGACGACCTTGTGGCTGTTCAGCAGGTTGGAGACGTTCATCCGCACCTTGACCGGGGGAACCCAGCCATTGGTCCTGGGGAACGTATAGGCCAGGGAGAAATCGAGCTGCGAGAACGGGTCCAAGCCCTGCCGCTGGCTGGTGTCGCCGTAGCGGCTGCCGACCCATTTTTCGATCAGCGACGCGTAGACGCCGTCATGTTCGTAGATCAGGCCGCCGGCCATCGTCGCTTCCGGCGCGTTGGCGACCCACTGGTCGGTCTTCTTGACCTTGGCCTGGTTGATGCTGCCGTTGGCGAACAGGGTGAAACCGCGCCCCAGGAAGACCGAGCCCTCGGCCTCGGCGCCGTAATAGTTCACGCCGCCCTGGTTGAAATATTCGGTATTCTGGCCGATCGTCCGGCTGGCCACCAGATTGTCGAAATCGATATAATAAACGTCGCCGGACAGGGTGAAACGGCGGCTCTGCCAGGCGGTGCCGATCTGGTAGTTCATGGTGTTTTCGGGGCTGACCTGGTTCTTCGACGGATCGCCGACATAGAAATAGGCCAGGTCCGGCGCCAGGAAGCCCCGCGCGACCTGCAGATAGGCGGACCAGTTCGGGCTGGCCATGTAATGCACGTTGATCGACGGCATCGGGGCCGAATAGCTCTGGCTGTAGTTCAGCGGGGCGCCGGTCTTCTGGTTGACCGGCGCCTCGATGTCGCGGTTCAGGATGTTGTATTTGAACCCGGGGTTGATCGTCAGGTTCGGCAGGGCGTGGATCGCCAACTGAAGATAGGGCTGCATGCTGAGATTCTGGTCGTGCATGAAACGATCCAGCGCCGCGGGCTCGCCGTTCGCCTTGATGGTCGGCGGATTCAGCGCGCCGCCCTGCGTCCAGTCGACTTCATATTGCTGGCGGCCGTTGCTTTGATGCTCGATCCACAGGCCCAGATGGGCATTGACGATGCCGAACCCGCGCGAGAGGTCGAACGTATCGCCCCAGGCGCGGTAGTCGTTATGCATCCGCTGGCCCGGGATGTCGTCGCCCGCCGGGCTGTAATAGGTCTTGGAATAGGCGAGCGTGCCGGACAGGTTGCCGTTCACGTCGCCGGCATTGTCCCCGTGATGGACGTAGGCGTAGGTATAGACCTTGTTGTTCAGAAGCCAGCCGGCGCCCAGGTCGGAATTCAGGCCGATATATTCCATATCGGTCTGGATATGGTCGACATTGATGTTCTGGTAGTTCTGCGCGTGCGGATTGTTCGACAGGCCGTAATTCGGGCCGTATGTCGCGATCTCCTTCAGCGACACGCCGGGCGGCACGTCCTGCACGATGCGGTTGTGCATCGCCATGACGGTCAGCGTCGTGGAGCGGCCGACCGGCTGCACCCACTTGCCCATGAAATTGGCGCGGTGCTGGTCGGCGTAGGTCAGGTAGCCATTGCTGTCCAGGGCCTCCATGTCGACGAAGAAGGCGCCGCCGTTCAGGGATTTCAGGCGGCCGCTGTCGAATTCGCCACCGTAATTGTTGGTGCTCCACGACCCCACGCTGCCGTAGGCCTCGGCCGTCGCGCGGTCCAGCGGATTCTTGGTCGTGACGCTGATGGTGCCGCCGAACGTGGCGTAGCCGATGGTCGAGGCGTCGCCCGGCCCGCGATCCACGCTCATGTCGCCCAGGTCGTGCGCCATGAAATAGTTGGTGGAGTGATGCGTGAAATTATTGGTGTCGGCAAACGGGATGCCGTCCAGCAGGACGTTGTACTGGCCGTCCTGGAAGCCGCGGATCGACAGGCCCTGGCTTTCGGAGAGGCCGGGGCCGTTGGTCGAAATCGCGGTCACGCTGGGCGAGATCGCCGCGATCGTATCGTAGTTGGCGCTGGGCGGCGCGTTGTTCTGGATGAAATGCTGGCTGATGACCGAGGTCGGCTGAAAGGCGGCGAGCGGGGCCTTGCTCGGCGCCTGGTAGGCGGCCGAATTGACCAGTTGATGCCCGATCGATTCGATCTGTTCGGGCCGTTGTCCGGCCTGGATGGCGGTGCGCTGCGCGTGGCTCTGCTGCCGTGCGGCCGATCCCGCCTGCGTCGGCTGGACCTGGCCGTCATCCTGCCCCGCCTGGGCGGCGAGCGCCGTGGCGGCGTTGAAGATCATGCCGGCGCAGATCAGCGACGTCGACGCCAGGCCGCATGCGCGGCGGCCGATCGTGCGGCTTGCCGCGCGGTGACCGGAAACAACAAGACGATTCATGAAAACCCTCGACAATTCATGTCGGTCGCATCAGCCAAGTGGTAGCGATCACGACAGTCGAGCGGTCTCTTATCACGGGTCCGTGTAGAGCCCCGTGAAGTTGTCATTCCAATTATATGAAGAAATTATGTATTTTTTGGCGATTTTTTAAGAGAAAAATAGTGGAATTGTTGTATTTTCATCACATATGCTGCGCGCCGGCAATAGATGCGTCACGAGAGCGATTTGTAGCATAAACAACGAAGCCCGGCGCCCTGTCGGGGGCGTGCCATGCCGGATCCGTGGATGGTTCAGAGACGCAGATGGTCGAGGCGCAGCCGGCCCCTTGGATCGCTGAGCCGTGCGGCGGTCAGGATCGACGACAGGGTGGCGCCGATCATGTTGCCGCAGACGATCAGGCTCATCAGCACGATCTGGTATTTCGACGCGTCCAGCGGGTTCATGCCCGCCAGGATCTGACCGGTCATGATTCCGGGCAGGGTGATGATCCCGGCGGCGGCCATCTGGTTCAGGGTCGGGATCAGCGCCGTGCGGATCGCCTGGCGGATCAGGCTGTTCATCGCCTGGGCCCGGGTGGCGCCCAGGATGATGCGCGCCTCGATCGCCATGCGTTCGCGCCCCACGGACGACAGCAGCGTGTTCATCGCGAGGCTGGTGGCGTTCATCACGTTGCCGAGGAGCAGGCCGGTCATGGGGATGGCGGTCCGGGCGGCGTACCAGGGATGGGGCTGCAGCGCCGTGAGCAGGCCGACCAGCACCACGATGCCGGTGCCGATCACCGTGCTGGCGCCGCCGATGCCGAAATGCCAGGCCGGGGCCAGGCGCACCGCCTGGCGCGACCCGACCTCGTAGGACGCGGCGGCGAACATGACGAGCAGGACCGACAGGGTCAGCCATACCGAGGCGCGTCCGAAGACGAACAGCAGCACACTGCCCGTCAGGATCAGTTGCGCCGCCATGCGCACCGCCGCGATCGTCAGCGTGCGCTGGATACCCAGCGACAGGATGATCGACAGGATCGCGCACAGCGCGATCAGGCCGCCCGCCAGCAGCAGGTCGCCGGTCGTCAGCAGAATGGGGGTCACGCGGCGCGCGCTCCGGCGAAGCGCCCCTGTTCCATGTGATGCCGGCGGTCGGCCATGCGGTCGGCCTGTGCGGGATCGTGCGAAACCAGGATGATGACGGCGCCCTTGTCCTTCTCGGCGCGCAGCAGGGATTCGACCTTGGCGGTCGTGGCCTCGTCGAGGGCCGAGCAGGGTTCGTCGAGCAGCAGGACCTGCGGTTGCAGGCGCAGGCCGCGCACCAGCGCCAGGCGCTGGCGCTCGCCGGTCGACAGGCGGTGTACC
>NZ_JABXXP010000228.1 GCF_013376155.1 Nguyenibacter vanlangensis | reverse complement strand
ACCGCCACCGGCCAGCCCGCCTGAGCCAGCCGGCGCGCGGCGACATAGCCGTCCCCGCCATTATTGCCCGGACCGCACAGCACCAACACCCGGCACGGAGCCACATGGCGGCGCACCGCCCGTGCCACCGCCCGCCCGGCATTTTCCATCAGGTCGTAGACCGGCACCGTGCGGCTGCCTTCCCGGTCGATCCGCCCCATCTGCTCGGGATCAGGCAGGATCAGGTCCGCGATCAGAGACATGTGCACCGTTCCATCGGACACTCCCCAGCCCGCCTCCTCCCCAGATCCAGCCTTGAACCCAGCCCTGGACCCAACCATGGGGACCCCGCGAGCAACGGCCTTGCGCCGCGTTGCGGAATTGGCGATCACACATAGCATCGCCGCGTCCGCCCCGTCACGCGGGCCGCCCTCCATTTGCCAGCGGAGCAGATATGACCTCCTCCATCCTCTGGAGCCTCGTGCTCGCGATCCATATCCTGGGCATGACCGCCTGGGTCGGCGGCATGGTCCATGCCGTGTTCGTCCTGCGGCCCAGCCTGGGCCTGCTGGACGCGACCCAGCGCGCCTCGGTCCATCTGCAGACCCTGACCCGCTTCTTCCGCATGGTGTGGCACCTCATGCCGACGGTGCTGGTCTCCGGCTGGCTGCTGGTCCTGCACGAGGGCGGATTCGCCGCCGTCCCATGGCAGGTCAACGCCATGCAATTGCTGGGCCTGGCGATGGCGGCCCTGTTCGCCCGCATCTATTTCGGCCCGTTCCAGAAGGCCCGCCGCGCCATCCGGCCGCAACCGGCCATCTTCGACAGCATCCGCGCGCTGGTGCTGGCCAATACCGGGCTCGGCGTGCTCACCATCCTCGCCGCCGCCATGGCGCGCGGCCTCTGACCGGACCCGACCCCGGGGCCACCCCACACCATGCGGGCACTATAGCTGCGGCAGCGGCGGCGCCCCCATGGTGGTGATCCGGCCGGCGCTCAGGATCGCCGCCGTGTTGATCAGCGACAGGTGCGAAAAGGCCTGCGGGAAATTTCCCACCTGCCGCCCGCTCCGGGCGTCATATTCCTCGGCCAGCAGGCCCAGGTCGCTGCGCAGCGCCAGCAGCCGGTTGAACAGGGCGTGCGCCTCTTCCAGCCGCCCCTGCGCGACATAGGCGTTCACCAGCCAGAAGGAACAGGCGATGAACGCCCCCTCGCCCCCCGCGACCCCTTCGACGGCATGATCGGGGATATAGCGGCGGACGAATCCGTGCTCGTCCAGCAATTCGCGCTCGACCGCCGCGATCGTCCCGGCCACGCGCGGATCCTCCGCCGGCAGAAATCCCACCACCGGGATCAGCAGCAGCCCGGCATCCAGCCCCTTGCCGCCGAAATACTGGACGAAGCTGTTCTTGTCCGCGTTGAACCCGTCCCGGCAGACCGCGTCATGGATATCCTGCCGCAGGGCCTTCCATTCCTCCAGCGGCGCTTCCAGCCCGTATTTCTCGGCATCGCGAATGGCCCGGTCGAACGCCAGCCAGCATGAGATCTTCGAGACGGTGAAATGGCGCCGTCCGCCCCGCACCTCCCACATGCCCTCGTCGGGCTCCTTCCAGATGCTCGCCAGATGCTCCAGAAGCCCGACCTGCAGGCGCCAGCCATCCGTGATCGCGCACAGCCGCGTCTGGCGCGCGACATGCAGCGCCGAGATCGCCTCGCCATACACGTCCAACTGCAATTGTCCGGCGGCCGCGTTGCCGATCCGCACCGGCACCGACTTGGCATAGCCGGGCAGCCACCCGGCCTCCCATTCGTTCAGCAGGCGCTCGCCGCCGATCCCGTACATGATCTGCACCTGGTCGGGGCTGCCTGCCACCGCCGCCTGCAGCCAGTTGCGCCACTGCATCGCCTCTTCGTAATAGCCGCCCGCCATGATCGCGATCAGTGTCAGCGACGCATCGCGCAGCCAGCAATAGCGGTAATCCCAGTTGCGCTCGCCGCCCAGCTCCTCGGGCAGCGAGGTCGTGGCCGCGGCGACGATCCCCCCCGTGGGCTGATAGATCAGCGCCTTCAGGGTCAGCAGCGACCGCCGCACCGCCGGCGCATGCACGCCCTTGTACGTGCAGCGCGCGATCCAGTCCGACCAGAACTGCTCGGTCCGGCGCAGCGCGGCCAGCGCGTCGATCGGGTCCGGCACCGGCCCGTGCGATTCCAGATGCGTCATCACGAACGGCACCTGGTCGCCCTCCGACACGATGAAGCGCGACACGGTATGGCGCCCCTCGCCATGCAGCGCGACCGGGCAGCGCAGCACGCAGCGCGACGGGCCGGCGATGGCGGTAATGCCCATATTGTCCGGCAGGCGCGTCACCCAGGGCACCGACAGGCCATAGTCGAACCGCAGCACCAGCCAGTTCAGCACCGGCACCGCACCGCGCCGCCCCTCGACGATCCGGATCAGCGTCGGGGTCTCGGTCCCGATCGCCATGAAATCCAGGATGGCCACCACCCCGCCATGGGTCTCGAACACCGTCTCCAGCACCATGCCCTGCTGGCGATAGGTCCGCGTCACCGTGATCAGCGCGCCGCCGCGCTCTTCGTCCGGGGCCAGCAGCCAATGCCCGTTCTCGCCATTGCCCAGCAGGGCGGCGAAACAGGCCGGGCTGTCGAAACGCGGCCAGCACAGCCAGTCGATCGAACCGTTCCGTCCTATCAGGGCGCAGCTTCGCCCATCGCCGATCAGTCCATAATCTTCGATTTTCTGCGGTTCGACGTTAACCACGACACCTCCCAGAGACCCGATGCCACGGGCCCGCGCGATGCCGAAGGCACGAACCCGTTTATGCAACGCGCCACGCTTGATTTTCGTTCCATTTGCCGATACGGACGAACACGCGGAATCGGGGGATTCGCCTTCATTTTCGCAAGGCCCTGCTTCGTCGCAGGAAATCAGGCCACCATGCCTGCCGAACCGCATCGTGGCGGAACGAACGGGACCACACCACTGACACGTTCGAGAGAATTTTGAGCGCCAAGACGAACGCCTCCCCATCGGCCGCGCATGACGCCGAACACCATCCCGCATCCTATGCTCCGTCCGATTCGGGCACGGAGTCGCATGCCGACGGGCAGCCGCCGGCCGACGGGCCGGGCGCCGGAACCGGCGCGGACTCCCCGGCCGAGGCGCAGGCCGAACCCGAGCATCCGCTCTTCTCCGACCTCGGCCTGGCAGCGCCGATCCTGCGCGCGATCGACGAGATGGGCTACCGCCATCCCACGCCGATCCAGGCCCAGGCCATCCCGTATGTCCTGATGGGCCGCGACGTGCTGGGCGTGGCGCAGACCGGCACCGGCAAGACCGCCTCCTTCACCCTGCCGATGCTGGAAATCCTCTCCGGCTCGCGCGCCCGGGCCCGCATGCCGCGCTCCCTGATTCTGGAGCCGACACGCGAGCTGGCGCTGCAGGTCGCCGAGAATTTTGTCAATTACGGCAAATACCTCAAGCTGAACCACGCCCTGCTGATCGGCGGCGAGAGCATGGCCGAGCAGAAGGACGTGCTCAATCGCGGCGTCGACGTGCTGATCGCGACCCCAGGGCGGCTGATCGACCTGTTCGAACGGGGCGGCCTGCTGCTGAACCAGACCAAGCTGCTGGTGATCGACGAAGCCGACCGCATGCTCGACATGGGCTTCATCCCGGATATCGAGAAGATCGTCGGCATGCTCTCGCCCCTGCGGCAGACCCTGTTCTTCTCGGCCACCATGGCGCCCGAAATCCGGCGCCTGGCGGACATGTTCCTGCAGAACCCGAAAGAGATCACCGTCAGCCGCCCCTCCTCGGTCGCCACGACGATCGAGGCCGGGCTGGTGATCGTCGACGAAACCGAGAAGCGCCGCGCCCTGCGCCATATGCTGCGTGACGAGGCGGTGCAGAACGCCATCGTGTTCTGCAACCGCAAGCGCGATGTCGACATCCTGTGCAAATCGCTCGTCAAGCATGATTTCGCCGCCGGCGCCCTGCATGGCGACCTGCCGCAATCAGTGCGCTTCGCCACGCTGGAACGCTTCAAGGCGGGCGATCTCAAGATCCTGGTCTGCTCCGACGTCGCCGCGCGCGGCATCGATATCGGCGGCCTGTCCCACGTCTTCAATTTCGACCTGCCCTTCCATGCCGAGGATTATGTCCACCGCATCGGACGCACCGGCCGCGCCGGACGCACCGGCCACGCCTACAGCCTGGCCACGCCGTTCGACCGCACCCTGGCCGGGGCGATCGAGGCCCTGATCGGCCACCCGATCCCACGCCTGGCCGTCGAGGGTATCGAACAGTTGGAATGGTCCGAGGAAGACCGGCCCCGCGGCGGCCGGCGCGGCAAGGACGGCGGCAAGGACAAGGCCAGGGGCAAAGGACGCGGCGGCAAGCCCGAATCCCGTCCGCGCGACGAGGT
>NZ_JABXXP010000227.1 GCF_013376155.1 Nguyenibacter vanlangensis | reverse complement strand
CGCCCCGGCGACATAGGCATAAAGCGCCCGCGGCAGCCGGCGCCGCGCCACCGGCGCATAATCGTGCAGGTTCAGATAGCGCCATGCATCCCGACCATCGCATCCCCGCTCAACGCCCCGCCGGTCGCCGCCTGCGCCACGCTTCCCGCGCTGCGCCATGCGCGCCCGGCTCGATGATGTCCGGCTCGATGATGTCATGACATGCGCTCCATCCACAGCCACAAGGGCGCGTCCCGTTAAGCGGGGCCTATGTCCCCCTTAACCGCCCGCAAGGCGGCCGGTTGCCGCACCCGTCTCCAGCGGACAGCTCCCGCGCGGCAATGGATTTTTTGAAAGCGGCCGCTCAGGCCGGCAGGTCCGGCGCGACCAGCCGCCCCAGTTGGCGCGGCGCGTCCAGCCGCACCCGGCCGTGCGCATCCACCAGTTCCATCCGCTCCAGCCACGCCTCGAACTCCGGCGCCGCCCGCAGGCCGAAACTGGACCGCAGGGTCGCCATGTCATGGTACGACAGGCTCTGGTAGCTCAGCATCACGTCGTCGCCGCCCGGCACGGCGATCAGGAAATTCACCCCCGCGGCGGTCAGCAGCACCATCAGGCTGTCCATGTCGTCCTGGTCCGCCTCGGCATGGTTGGTGTAGCAGACGTCGCACCCCATCGGCAGGCCCATCAGCTTGCCGCAGAAATGATCCTCCAGCCCCGCCCGGATGATCTGCTTGCCGTCATACAGATATTCCGGCCCGATAAACCCGACCACCGTATTGACCAGCAGCGGCGCGAACGCCCGCGCCACGGCATAGGCCCGCACCTCGGCGGTCTGCTGGTCCATGCCGTGATGCGCCTCGGCCGACAGCGCCGCCCCCTGGCCAGTCTCGAAATACATCACGTTCTGTCCCACCGTCCCGCGCCGCAGCGACAGCGCCGCCTCCCGCGCCTCGGCCAGCAGCGACAGCGAAACGCCGAATCCCGTATTGGCGGCCTGCGTCCCCGCCACGGACTGAAACACCAGGTCGACCGGCGCCCCCTGCTCGATCATCCGGATGGTATTGGTGACATGCGTCAGCACGCAGCTCTGCGCCGGAATGTCATGGCGCGTGCGCATCGCCTCCAGCATGTCCAGCAGGACGATCCCGGTCGCGACATTGTCGCCGGCCGGATTGATCCCGATCACCGCGTCCCCGGCGCCCAGCAGCAGCCCGTCCAGCAGCGACGCCGCGATCCCCCGCGGATCGTCGGTCGGATGGTTGGGCTGCAACCGGCTGCCCAGCCGCCCCGGCAGGCCCTGCGTGTTGCGGAACGCCGTCACCACCCGCATCTTGCGCCCCACCGCGATCAAATCCTGGTTGCGCATCAGCTTGCTGGTCGCCGCGACCATCTCGGGCGTCAGGCCGGGCCCCAGCGCACCGATCGCCGCATGGTCCGCTGCGTGCGACAGCAGCCAGTCGCGCAACTGCCCCACCGTCATGTGCGCGACGGGCGCGAACGCCGCCGCGCCATGGCCGTCCTGGATCAGCCGCGTCACCTCGTCCTGCTCGTACGGCACCAGCGCATCTCGCAGGAAATCGGCCAGGGGAATATCCGCCAGCGCATAACGCGCGGCGATCCGCTCCACCGGATCGGCCGCCGCAACCCCCGCCAGCTCATCGCCCGAGCGCAGCGGCGACGCACAGGCCAGCACATGGCGCAGATCGGCAAACCGATACTGCTCGCCCGCCAGGATGCTCCGATACCCCATGCCGCGCCCTCCCGCGCCATTGTCGCAACAACGCGCCGGACGCGGTCAAGGCATTTCACACGGAACGGACGCCGCCGCAGCCCCGGGCCCGGCGCCGAATGCGCGCAAGTACGGACGGCGATCGAATTTACCCTATCGACCGAGGATACCTCGGGATTTTCCTTATGACGACAATGAGGCGACAGCCGGCAGGTGCCTGCCGCCTCATGCACCCTCGAATGCGGTATCGCGCGTTACGGCTTCCCACATGTCGAGATCACGTGTCAGGTCGGCGATCTTCTTCCGGATCAGATCGAGCGCATCACCGCCGATCACCAGATGCAACGGCGGATGCTCCGCCGCCACGGCCTTGATGATCGCCCGGGCGCCGCGCACGGGATCGCCGGCCTGGGTGCCATGGGCTGCCGGCAGATTGACGCGCACCTTGCCGGCCGTATCGGCATATTCCGCCAGCCGAACAGCCGACTGCTTCATCGACGCCCCGCGGAATTCGGTGCGGAATGCGCCCGGCTCGACAATGGTCACGCCGATGCCGAACGGGGCCACTTCCTTGGCGAGCGTCTCGGAAAAACCTTCCAGCGCGAACTTGGTCATATGATAGAAACCGACCGCCGGGAACGTGACCATGCCGCCCACAGAGCCGATATTGACGACATGACCCGTCCCGCGCATGCGCATGCCCGGCAGGACGGCATTGGTGACTTTCCACGGCCCGAAGACGTTGGTCTCGAACACGGCCCGCACATCGGCTTCCTCGCCTTCCTCCAAGGCGGCGACATAGCCATAGCCCGCATTGTTGACGAGAACGTTGATCGCGCCGAAGCGGGCTTCGGCCTGCCGTATGGCCGCTTCGATCTGTGCAGCGTCGGTGACATCCAGGCCCAGTGCCATCGCGCGGTCCGGAGCCTGCGCGACAAGATCGCCCAGCGTTTCCGGACGGCGCGCCGTCGCAACCAGCCGGTATCCGGCCGCAAGCACCTGTTCGGCCAGGGCACGGCCCAGGCCCGACGAACATCCCGTAATCAGCCACACTGCATTTCGCTCGATCATGATCCTGCACTCCTGTCGTGGTGACGCAGCGGCACTGTGGCGCACGGCACATCGCGCGATAAGATGGGATAAATGAGATGACGTGTTGAAAGGAATTGCATGATGCGCGAAAGACGCCTGGATGATCTGGCGATGTTCGGCGTGGTCGCGCGGCATCGCAGCTTCACCCGGGCCGCGGCCGAGCTTGGCATGTCGACCTCGAATCTCAGCCATACGATCCGCCGGCTCGAAGCCGCCCTCGGCGTGCGGCTGCTTCAGCGCAACAGCCGCAGCGTCGCGCCGAGCGCGTCCGGCGCGGCCTTGCTCGCAGCACTCGACCCGGCCTTGCGACAGATCGACGAGGCCCTCGACCTCCTGCAGACCGGGGCCGATCGCGTGTCCGGCACGCTCCGGCTGACGGCGACGCGAGAGGGGTATGAAGCGGTCGTGCGGCCCATCCTGCCCCGCTTCACGGAAACCTACCCGCATGCGACGATCGAGGTGCTGATCGATTATGGTTTTCGCGACATCATCGCCGACGGGTTCGACGCCGGGATCCGTCTCGGCGAGAAGATCGAGCAGGACATGGTCGCAATCCGGATGGGCGGGGACTTACGCATGGCGGTCGTGGCGTCGCCGGATTACCTGGCCCGCCACGGGATGCCGGACGACCCGCGCGCGCTGACGGGCCATCGCTGCATCAACTATCGCATGGTCGCGGCCGGATCGCTTTACGCCTGGGAGTTCGAGCGCGCAGGGGAAATGCTGGAGGTGCGCGTCGACGGACCGCTGACATTCAACGAGCCCGAGTTGATGCTGCAGGCGGCGCTGGAAGGGATCGGCATAGCGTACGTGCTGGAAGACCGTGCGGCACCATTCGTAACCGAAGGGCGGCTCGTGCGGCTTTTCGCAGACTGGACGCCGGAATTTCCGGGTTTTTTCCTCTATCATCCATCACGGCGACAGGCACGTCCGGTGCTGGGCGCCTTCGTCGCAATGGCACGGGAGGGATGACCCGACACGAAGGTCCGTCTCTCCCATCAGGCCGACAAAAAAGCCGCTTATCGGGCATAGCGTTTCATCACCAGGGAACCCGGCACGATCATCGCCATGAACTTCGCCGAGATGGGGGCCGACGAGAAGCTTTCCATGGACGCGTCGGCATCGGCGACCGACCGCCAATGAACGATCGCCAGCCAGCTATGGTCGCTGCCAGGCGCGGATTCTCGCGACACGAAGCCCGGGCGCTTTGCGATCAGGTTCGTGCCGATCTCGTGATCGATCGCTTCCATTTGCGCGACCGTGACATCGCTTCTCAGCGTCGCCGTGACGACTTCGATGATCGGCGCACCCGCGGCCCGCGCGGTGATCGGAGACGCCATTCCCGCCAGCGCCAATCCCGCGGCCATAAGCTTTTTCATCATGAATGTTTCCTTTATATCAAGTGCTGACAAACGGATTCCCGTCAATCTGGAGGAATCGGCAGCGCCCTTCGGCCACCGGTTCGGTGTTCGGCGCGCGGAGCCGGCGGCGCGATCCGCCGCCCCCGCGTGGGCAACGGTCAGGCACCGGCCTCCTGTGACCGCACCCACCCACGCCCGACAGATCCGGCCCCATTTGCCTGACTGCCCGTCCCGTCCTCAACCGCGCAGCGCGGCCGCGACGCGGCTTTCCAGCGAGGCCGTCGG
>NZ_JABXXP010000226.1 GCF_013376155.1 Nguyenibacter vanlangensis | reverse complement strand
GTCGGCCGGCCACGGAACAGCCGCGCGGCCACGCGCTGCACGTCGCCGATGCCCACCGCGTCGATCCGCGCCACGGTCTCGGCGGTCGGGATCAGCCGGCCGAATATCTGCAATTGCCGGGCCAGTTGCTCGCAGCGGCTGCCGGTGCTTTCCAGCGACATCAGCAGCGAGGACTTCAACTGCGCCCGCGCCCGGTTCAGCTCATCCTGACCAATGCGGGTCTGCACCTTGCGCAGTTCCTCCAGGGTCACGGGAACCAGTTCCTCGATCTGGTCGCCACCCGTGCCGGCATAGATCCCGAACAGCCCGCCGTCGCGGAACGGCGCGTTGAACGAATAGACCGAATAGACCAGCCCCCGCTTCTCGCGGATCTCCTGGAACAGGCGCGACGACATGCCGCCCCCCAGCAGGGTCGACAGCAGCAGGACCGGATAATAATCCGGATCGCCATAGCCGACGGACGGAAAGCCCAGCACCACATGGGCCTGGTCCAGGTCCTTCTCCTTGCGGAATTCCCCGCCCAGATAGCGGGATTCGAACGAGGCCGAACCCGCCTGCGCCGGCAGGTCGGCGAAATGCCGCTGGACCAGCGCCACCACGTCGTCATGCGCCAGGTTGCCCGCTGCCGCGATCACCGTGTTCGCGGTGGTGTAATGGGTGCGCATATAGCGCATCAGCGTCTCGCGGCTCATCTCGCGGATCAGGGGCTCGGTGCCCAGGGTCGGGCGGCCCATCGGCTGGCCGGGAAACGCGGTTTCCTGGAAATGGTCGAAGATGATGTCGTCGGGCGTGTCGTTCGCCTGGCCGATCTCCTGCAGGATGACCCCGCGCTCGCGCTCGACCTCGTCGGGGGCGAAGGTGCTGTGGGTCAGGATATCGCCGATGATGTCGACCCCCAGCTTCAGGTCTTCCTTCAGCAGCTTGACGTAATAGGCCGTGTGCTCGCGCGCGGTATAGGCGTTGATGTGCCCGCCCACATTCTCGATCTCCTCGGCGATCCCGGCGGCGCTGCGGCTGTCCGTCCCCTTGAAGGCCATATGCTCCAGGAAGTGCGAGACGCCGTTCTCCGCGGCGTGCTCATGGCACGTGCCGGCGGCCACATAGGCGCCGAAGGATACGGTCTCCACGCGTTCCATATGTTCGGTAACGACCGTCAGGCCGGAAGGGAGGCGGGTGACGTTGATCTGCTCTGTCATCAGGGTCCTGCGTGACGGTCCGGCCGGCGGGGCCGGACGTCCGGGTCATGGAAAAAAAATCGCTCAGGCGTTCTTCAGCACCGCGGCCCGCACCCGGTCTTCGACCGCGTCCAGCCGGGCGGCCACCACCTCGTAACGTTCGGGCCGGTCGAATAGATCCGCCAGCCGCGGCGGCAGGGCGGGGCGAATCCCGATGGCGGCCTCCATCGCGTCGGGAAACTTGGCCGGGTGGGCGGTCGCCATCGCCACCATCGGAATGCCCGGTTCGCGGAACATCCGCCCGGCGGCGATCCCGATGGCGCTGTGCGGGTCGGCCAGGTAGCCGCTTTGCGCATACAGCTTGCGGATTTCGGTCTTCGTGGCCTCGTCGTCAAGGGCCAGGGCATGGAACAGCTCGGCGGCCCGCCGCCAGGTCGCGTCGGGCACCGCCATGCGGCCGGTTCGGCGGAAATCGGTCATGATCCGTGCGCAGGACGCGGCGTCCCGGTCCAGCAGCTCGAACAGCAGCCGCTCGAAATTCGACGAAACCTGGATGTCCATCGACGGCGACAGGCTGGGGACCACGCCCTGCACGCTCATGTCGTTGCCGCGCAGGAAGCGGGTCAGGATGTCGTTGCGGTTCGACCCCACGCACAGCGCCCGCACCGGCAGCCCCATGCGCCGCGCCGTCCAGGCGGCCAGGATGTTGCCGAAATTGCCGGTCGGCACCGCAAAGGCGACCGCGCGGTCCGGTGCGCCCAGGGCCAGCGCGGCATAAACATAGTACGGAATCTGCGCCGCGATGCGGGCCCAGTTGATGGAATTGACAGCCGACAGGCGCATCTCCTGCCGGAAGGGGGCGTCGGCGAACATCGCCTTCACCAGGTCCTGGCAGTCGTCGAACGTACCCTGCACCGCCAGGTTGGTCACGTTGGGTTCCAGCACGGTGGTCATCTGCCGCCGCTGCACGTCCGAGGTGCGGCCCTCGGGGTGCAGGATGACGGTCTTGACCCGGGTACGGCCCCGGCACGCCTCGATCGCCGCCGACCCCGTATCGCCCGAGGTCGCGCCCACGATGGTCACGTGCGCGTCCCGTTCGGCCAGCACATGGTCGAACAGCCGGCCCAGCAACTGCATCGCCATGTCCTTGAAGGCCAGGGTCGGCCCGTGGAACAGTTCCTGGACGAACAGCCCGTCTTCCACCTGCACCAGCGGCACGATCGCCGCATGGTCGAACCCGGCATAGGCCTCATGGCACAGGCGCCGCACCGTCTCGGGGGCGATGCTGCCGGCGGCGAAGGGCCCGATGATCCGCGCCGCCAGTTCGGGATAGGACAGGCCGCGCAGCGCGCGCCAGTCATCGGCGCTCAGGACAGGCCAGGTCTCGGGCAGATACAGCCCGCCATCCTCGGCAAGGCCGGCCAGCAGGACCTCGGAAAAATCGCGGACAGGGGCCTGACCCCGGGTAGAGACGTAACGCATGGCGCGATCATACCGCCAAGCCGACCCGCCGCGAAGGGGGCGCGTTCACCCCCGCGCGGCTATCGCATCGGGGCGATGGCGGGTCTTGCGAACGGATCGGCCGCGGGACCTGGCCCGAGTTGAGGGGCGCGGAACTCTCCGTGCGTCTGGCGAGACTACGTCAGCACTGGAGGAGCATTCATGGCCATTTAAGACATCGCGGACGGAGTCCCGTTTACAGGTGGTATTTTGGGGCTTTCCACGAACGTGGGAAATGGGGCTCGATTGACTAAAGATCTCTCTAATCCGCTTTGCGTGCTGAGCGACTGAATCGACGGAGACGAAAGTTGAGCGCACAATCTAGGGCCATAGTTTTAAATGGAGGCTCGAGTTCGGGAAAGTCTTCCATCGCTCGCCTGCTGAAAGAACGCTTGAAGGGTAGGTGGCTATCTTTCGGGATCGACGACCTCATACAGGCGATGCCATACCGCGATCTTAACGATGGCGATGGACTGGCGATTTCTCCTTCAGGAAAAGTCGATGTCGGCGGGGCTTTCCGGGCATACGAGCAGGCGTGGATGTGCGGCCTCCAGGCTGTCGCTCAACGTCAGGTCGGCCTTATTCTGGAGGACGTATTCATCAGCGGTCCGACAGCCCAACAACGGTGGAAAGAAAACCTCCGTGGCTTGGACATCTTGTGGGTCGGGGTGATGTGCCTGCCAAATGTTGCAGAACAGCGCGAGCTTGCGCGGGGCGACCGACAAAAAGGGATGGCGCGTCTACAGGCGGAAAGCGTTCACGCAGGGATCGAGTATGACATGGTCGTAGATACGACATCGGCATCGACAGGCAACTGCGTCGATTTAATCGTAATGGAGTCGGAACGGAGATGGCGCTCTGGAAGATGAAACCCCGAGACCAGCCAGTCACTAACATGTCTCAAAACCGCAACGAGTCGGACTCGCAGGTCGCTTGAATTCGCGTTTATGGGGGCGCCTGGCTGCCTTCAACCCACGAGAGGGCGCAGCCTCCTTGCCCCATACCTTTGATAAATAATCGGTTTCCAAAAGCAACGCCTTTGGTGGGGCTCGGGGCAAAGCCCCGAAAAAGAGACCGCAGGACGGTCAGCGATTCCGCCCATGGATATGACTGAACCGCGCGGTTCAGTATTTCGGCGGCGGCAGCGCCCCGACATCGACGCGATACAGGTCCAGCGGCCATCGCACTTCGGCCCGCCCGTCATCGAATCGCGGCGTGCGGTCCAGTTGGGCCACGGGGACGTAAAGCTGGCCCCCCGGTGTAACATAGGGCTCGGCCGGCCAGCGCAGGCGCGGGTCGACGACGATCCGCTGATAGATCCGCCCGGCGGTGAAGCGGAAAATGCTGCCGGTGGACACGTCGTCGAAATACAGCGTGCCATCGCGGTCCACCGTCATCCCGCCCAGTGGCGGCGTGTTGTACCAAAGCGTCGCTCCGTCATCCAGTTCGACCCCGGTGACGCTGGTATCGGTCAGCAGGTCGGTGCCGATCCGGTAGAGCGGCCCGCACAGAGGCTGGTAATACAGCCACTGACCGTCGGGGCTGACTTCCAGATGGTTCACGTTCACGGCCGCGACATGGCCGTTCGCCCCCCGCAGCACGCGTCCGCCGGTCATGATCGGCCGCTGCGCCGTCAAGGACGGGTGATGGTCCAGCAGGCGGCGCTGCCCGCCATGGCCCGGCCCGTCGCCAAGGTCGATCACGATCAGCCCGGCGACGCCCGAATCGCCGACGAAGCCGTGGCCGCGGGCGATGCGCACGCCCGCCGGATGGCTG
>NZ_JABXXP010000225.1 GCF_013376155.1 Nguyenibacter vanlangensis | reverse complement strand
GGAGCACGGGTTGCGCCCGCACCGCCTGGCCGCGCCCCGCAGGACGCGGCGGCTGGCTGTAGACGACCGCGATCTCGTGCCCCGCCGCATGAAGGGCATGCAGGGCAGGAACCGCGAAATCGGGCGTTCCCATGAAGGCCAGGCGCATGACGATCCGTTCCGGAAGGGGCGCATCCTCGGAAACCGGGGGAAATACGCCCTGCAAAGAATTGATTATGGGGATTTTCCGTATCGGACCATGCCCCGCGATGCCATTAGCGTTTCTGCCGCTGCTCCTTCGCCAGGCGGCGCATGATCATGTTGCGCTTCAGCGCCGAGAGGTGATCGACGAACAGGATGCCGTCCAGATGGTCGATCTCATGCTGGATGCAGGTGGCCAGCAATCCGTCGGCATCCAGTTCCTGTTCCGCGCCTTCCAGGGTCCGGTAGCGCACGCGGACCTGCTCGGGCCGCACCACTTCGGCATATTGGTTGGGCAGCGACAGGCACCCTTCCTCACGCGCGGCCAGGGTTTCCGACTCGGCGGTGATTTCCGGATTGACCAGCACCAGCGGCCGGCGCTGGTCTTCCTCGCCCAGATCGACGATGGCGAAGCGCAACCCCAGCCCGACCTGTGGCGCCGCCAGGCCGATCCCCGGCGCCTGGTACATGGCGGCGAACATCCGGGGCAGGGCATCGCGCAGGATGGCGGTGTCTTCCGGCCGGACCAGCCGGGCCTTCTGCCGCAGGATGGCCTGCGGCGCCACCAGGATCGGCATCGGATCGGCGGCTGCGGTTTCGTCATGCGTCGTCATGCACGCGATGTAGCGATACAAATCCCGCCGCGCCAGTCTCGGGGCGGCCATGGCGCGGGAAAAACCGCGGTCTCTTGCGAAACCCGCATGGCGTCCCATATCATCACGCATGCGGGCGCCGATGACGGGCTCGTGTGATCGTCTCGCTCGGTTGAGGAGGCCTGAATGTCGGGTAGGTTATTTGCATCCCCCATGTTTCTGGGGTTCGATCATCTGGAGCAGATGCTGGAACGCGCGTCAAAAGGAACGTCGGACGGCTATCCTCCGTACAATATCGAGCAGGTCAGCCCTACGGCGCTGCGCATTACCCTGGCTGTCGCCGGGTTCGTCATGGACGATCTGCAGATCACCCAGGAAGACAACCAACTGGTGATCCGCGGCCGCCAGACCGATGATTCGCAGGGGCGGGTGTTCCTGCATCGCGGCATCGCCGCGCGGCAATTCCAGAAGGCGTTCGTGCTGGCCGAAGGAATAGAGGTCGGCAGCGCGTGGCTCGATAACGGCCTGCTGCATATCGATCTGCTGCGTCCGAAACCCGAGGTCCGGGTTCGGCGTATCGAGATCACCCAGGGTCGCAACGCCAACGGCTCGACGGAAATCGACCTGCCCAAGGCGCGCGCCCAACGCATGGTCCGGGTGATCGAAGAGGAATAAGCGGGCCGCGGGGTCCGTACGGGCCCCACGAACCGGCCCGCGAATGGGTGCCATGATTGGCTTGTGATCTGGCCCATGATTTGATCGCGTGATTGTCCACATGTCCGCCCTGCCGGCCGGGTGATCCGTATCGGCGCAGGGCGGCGAAAGGGGGCGGTGCGTCGCCGCAGAAAGGGACGCCACCCGTCCGGAGGACCGTAAGATGAGAATTACGACCCAGAACGGCCGGGTGGTTCTGCAAGCCGATCCGGCTGCGCCCGCCGACGTGCGGCACCTGACCGCAAACCAGCTTCTGTCGCTGGGCGTCTCGCGCCTGGCCTATATCAAGGCCGTGGTGATCGAAGGCCAGGACGTCTTCGCCATCCATGCCGCGGACGGCACGCCGATGGCGCTGACCGAGGATCAGGACACGGCGATCGAGGCCATCCTGCAACACGAGATGGTGCCCGCCCTGGTCCACTGACCGGTTTATGGTGGGCCGATTTTATGGCGGGCCGGTCTCGTAGAAGAAGCACGGGGTGGTGCCCGCCGCGCGACCGGGCGTCGGTTCGCGCGGGGGCACCGTCATGCCGGCCGGTCAGGCGGGGCTGGGGTCCAGCCAGCCGATATTGCCGTCCTGGCGGCGATAGATGACGTTGATCTGGTCGCTGGTGCTGTTGCGGAACATCAGCAATGTCGATGCCGCCAGGTCCAGCCGCATGACGGCCTCGCTGACGCTCAATGTCGCGATTTCGGCCAGCCGCTCGGCCACGATGGTGGCATAGGGGCCGCTGCCCTGCTTCACTTCGCCCTCCACGACCTGTCCTTCGGCCGGCTTCAGGATGTAGCTGCGGCCGACCTCCGGCGCCCGGCGACGGGGCAGGGTGCGCAGATGGTCATGGACCCGCCCGCGATAGCGGCGCAGGCGCCGGGCGATGTGTTCCGCCGCGTCGTCGAAGGCGCCGTGCGCGTCGGCGGCCTCACCCTCGCCGCGCAGGGTCAGGCCCCGCGCCGCGTGAAGGTTGATGTCGCACGTGAAGAAGGAGCGGGCCCGGCTGAACGTCACCTGGGCGTCGAGCGCGTGGTCGAAATATTTGTCGGCCAGCCGTTCGAGATGGCCGGTCACCCGGTATTTCAGGGCGTCGGAGAGATCGATCTGCTTGCCAGCGACACTGATCTGCATGTGACATCACTCCTTGCATCGAGGAGGCACGTCCGAAACCGGACGGAGCATGCCGGCGGTCCCAAGCTCCACAATCCGCCGGGCGTGGCGTCAGGCTTCGACAGCCTTTCCTTTTTTTCTGCACCGAGCACGGCGTCTTCAGTGCATCCGGGCATTTGGACACGGTTTGGCGGCCGATGTCCATGCCTTCCTGCGTGTAGCCATGCCGTGGCTGCATCGCCGTACAGCATGCTTCGGATGGATTTACCGAAAATCAAGGATTTGCCCCGACGGCCCCTTCTTGAAGGGGCATCAGGCCGATCAGAGAGAGAAATTCTCGCCGAGATAGACCCGCCGGACATCCTCGTTGGCGACGATCTCCTCGGGGCGGCCTTCCATCAGCACCTGGCCGCTATGCATGATATAGGCCCGGTCGATGACCTCCAGCGTCTCGCGGACATTGTGGTCGGTGATCAGCACGCCGATCCCCCGATCCTTCAGGTGGGACACCAGGTCGCGGATCTCGCCGACCGCGATCGGGTCGATACCGGCCAGCGGCTCGTCCAGCAGGATGTAGTGCGGCTGGCTGGCCAGGGCGCGGGCGATCTCCAGGCGCCGCCGCTCGCCCCCCGACAGGGCCAGCGAGGGCGCGCGCCGCAGGTGGGAGATGCCGAATTCGGCCAGCAGCCCGTCCAGCATCGCCTCGCGCCGGTCGGGGTCCGATTCCACCACTTCCAGCGCCGCCATGATGTTCTGCTCGACATTCAGGCCGCGAAAGATGCTGGCTTCCTGCGGCAGATAGCCGATGCCCAGCCGCGCGCGGCGATACATCGGCAACTGGGTGATGTTCGTGCCGTCCAGCGTGATCGAGCCGGTATCGGGCTGCACCAGCCCCACGATCATGTAGAAGCTGGTGGTCTTGCCCGCGCCGTTCGGTCCCAGCAGCCCCACGGCTTCGCCCCGATGGACCTGGATCGACACGTTGCGGACGACCGGGCGCTTCTTGTACGTCTTGCCGATCCCGCTGGCGATCAGGCCGTGGGTCGCCGCGGATGCCTGAAGCGGCGTCGCGTCCCGGACGGCATCGGCCAGGTCGCGGGCTACGTCATGGACTACGTCGTTCATCGCGCGGCCTTCCCCGGCGTGGCCGCGGAGGACCCGTGGGCCGCATTGGTTCCCGGGGCGGGATTGGATTCGTTGGGAACCACCAGGCCGCTGACGCGCGCGCCGGGCCGTTCGGTCATCGTGGCAATTCCGGTATGCATGTTCACGATCGCGGCGGCTCCGTTGATCTGGTTCTGGCCCCGTGTGATGTGGACGTTGCCGACGATCCGCGCAATGCCGGTATCGGGCACGTAGACGCCGCGGTCCCCGGTCACCGTCTCGGTCTGGGTGCGGACGAAGACGTGGCCGAACGCGTTCACTTTTTCCAGCTTGCCGGAACTGGTCAACGGATCCGATCCCGGCTTGGCGGGGGTGCCGCTGGCGGGCGCACCCTTGGCAGGCCCATCCTTGGCGGGTTGGGCCGCCGGCGCGCTGTATCCGACCAGCACGTCGGCACGGATCTGCCGCCCGTCATTGGTGGTGACGGTGGCGTCGCCGCGCCCGATCGACACCCGGGTCTGCGAATAATATTCCATCGTGTCCCGCGCCGTCAGCACGTCCTGGGGCGTGACCATCTTCATCGCCTTGCCGGTCATGACCATGACCGCCTGGTCGATGTCATAGACCGCCTTGTCCCCCCAGGCCTGGTCGGTATCGGTAAAGATATGGACATGGCCGATCGCCTGCAGGCGATAGACCTCGTTCGATCCGGTATCGGGGTTGCCCGCCGCCTGGTTCGCGCCGCCCTGGCCTGCGCCGCCCTGTCCGCCTGGCGTCG
>NZ_JABXXP010000224.1 GCF_013376155.1 Nguyenibacter vanlangensis | reverse complement strand
AGCCCGCCGCAGCGGCGCGGCGGCCGGCGAGTCGTTGGCGGCGAAGACCAGGTCCACCCCGCGCCCCAGCAGCATTTCCACATTGGGCACCGCGCCGGTCACCCCGGCCGCGCCATGCAGCACCGGCGCGACCCGGTACATCCACGGCCGCGCCGACGGCAGATCGTCCGTCACCGCGATCCGGCCGGCCCCGCCCAGCATCAGCACCAGTTCGTTATGGGCGAACCACAGATCGGCAATGCGCGACGGATGGTCCGGGCAGGCAACCACCCGTCCCGTCATGTCCACGACCGACCGGGCATGCGCCGTATCCGGCCACGCCGCACAGCCCGCCGCCACCATGATCGCCGCCGGCAATCCCGCCCGGGCCGCCGAGATGAAACGCCCCATCCTTCCCCCTGTCGGGGAAAGATCTATATCCTAACGGACATAACCGCCAGCCCCGCCGACATGTCCGCCGGGCACGCGGCCCGCCGGCTCGCGGCCTGACGATTCAGGGACGGAACATCGAGAAATAAAGAATGGCCATGTCGATGACGAAGGCCGACAACAGCCCCCCGCAGATCAGCGCCACCGTCATGCGGTCGCGCGCATCCGTCCACGCCGGATCGTCGCGATGCGCCGCGATATAGGCCCACGGCGCCGTCATGTGGAAATGGGACCGGCTGTCCCCCGCGATTTTCAGATGAAACATGACCCGCCTCCCCCGGACCGTCCCTTTTCTTGTGGACCGCGCGATGCGGCGGGTTCGTCCGGCTATGGGGCGAAAATGCGCCTTCTCTCCACTTGCCCCAAGGGCAATCGCGGGCCAGTCGCAACGTTTTGAAATGTCTCGGGGCCGCGCATGCGCGCCGCACATGGCGGGGCCCCCGGACCCGCGCCACGCGACGGAATGGAATGGACGGTCAGTCCAGGCGCACGATCGGACGGACGAACTCGTCAAGCTGGTCGGCTCCCCATGCCGCCAGCGCCCGCGCCGGGCCGTGGATCTCCATCTGGTGCTGGCGATACAGCATGTCGTGCCCCAGCCGGGCGGGCAATCCGCGCAGCGGACCGCCCCCGAAATGATATTTCCCCAGCGTGCCCCAGCCATTGTAGTCGCCCAGCGACACCACGGCCCCGCGATCGCGGTAATGGAACGGCGCGATCGCCCCGCCGCCGATCCAGCCCTTCATCTGCCGCGACAGGTGCCGCGCCTGCTGCCGCGCCGCCTGCGCGGTGGCGGGCACCGGCTTTTCGGCGATGAACGAGCAATCGCCCAGGGCGAAGATCCGGTCATCCCGCGTGGTCTGCAAGGTCGGACGCACCACCAATTGCCCCGAGCGCGACCGCTCCAGTCCCTCGAACAGCGTCGTCGCGGCCGGCGCCTTCACCCCGGCGGCCCAGACCTTCAGCCTGGCGTCGATCCGCGTGCCGTCCCCCAGCAGGAACCCGTCCGCGTCGGCCCCGGTCACCTGGGCGCTGGTATGCACGGTGATGCCCAGCGCCTCGAGCTGCCGGCGGGAATCCTCGGACACCGCCTCGGGGAAGGCGGGCAGGATGCGCGGCCCGGCCTCCAGCAGGGTGACATGCAGGTCCGCCCGGTTCATCCCCGCCCCGTAATTGGCGGCCAGGTCCAGCGCGCGATGCAGCTCGGCCGCCAGTTCCACACCCGTGGCGCCGCCGCCGACGATGGCGATCTGCAAGGTGCCGGATTGCCCGATCGCCTGCAGCACCAGCGAGCGGAACCGGGTGTTGAAGGCATCGGCCTCGGTCAGGTTGTCGATGAAATGGCAATGTTCGGTAATGCCCGGCAGGCCGAAATCATTGGCCCGGCTGCCGATCGACACGATCAGCGCATCATAGGACAGGCTGCGCCGGTCCAGCAGCACATTGCCCCGCTCGTCCTCCATCGGCGCCAGCTCGACCTGGCGCGCCGCGCGGTCGACGCCGTCCAGCACCCCGGGCCAGTATTTGAAGGATTTGCGGCTGGCCTGCGCCAGGAAACTGACCCGGTTGCGGTCGTTCGGGCTGGTGCCGGCCGCGAACTCATGCAGCATCGGCTTCCAGACATGGAAGAAGGAACTGTCGATCAGCGTCACCTCGGCCTGGCCGGACCGGCCCAGCGTGTTGCCCAGATAGGTGGCCATCTCCATGCCGGCGATCCCGCCGCCGACGATCACAAACCGGAACCTGTCAGACACGCCGTTCTTCTCCTTCTCGACGACTTGGGCTCGACGACTCGGGTTGCCCCTGTCCGGCAGAGAACACATTTCCGTGACGTTTGAAAGCGTGCCGCCCCCGGTCCCTGTCCGACGTTCCTACCCAGCGTCCCTATCCAGCGTCCCTGGCCGCCTCAGACGGCATCCTCCTGATAGCTTGCCATGTCGGGGCACGCGCAGACCAGGTTGCGGTCGCCATAGGCATTGTCCAGCCGGTTGACCGGCGGCCAGTATTTGTCCGCGGCCGCGACGCCGGACGGCAGGCAGCCGCGCCGGCGGTCATAGGCACGCTCCCAGGCCGGGTCGGCCAGGTCGCGCACCGTATGCGGCGCATGGCGCAGCGGGCTTTCCTCGGCGCTCAGCACCCCGGCCTCGATATCGGCGATTTCCGCGCGGATCGCGATCATCGCGTCGCAGAACCGGTCCAGCTCGGCCTTGTTCTCGGATTCCGTGGGCTCGATCATGAAGGTGCCGGCGACCGGAAAACTGACCGTCGGCGCATGGAATCCATGGTCGATCAACCGCTTGGCGACATCGTCCACCGTAATGCCGGTCGCATCCTTGATCGGGCGCAGATCGATGATGCACTCATGCGCCACCCGCCCGTTCGTGCCGCGATACAGCACCGGATAATGGCCGGACAGACGGCTGGCGACGTAATTGGAATTCAGGATCGCGATCTCGGTCGCCCGCCGCAATCCCGCGTCGCCCATCAGCATCATATAGGTCCAGGAGATCGGCAGCACCGCCGCCGATCCGTACGGCGCGGCCGACACCGCGTTCGCCCCGCCCTCCTGCGGCACGCCCGGCAGGAAGGGCGCCAGATGCGCGCCCACGCCGATCGGCCCCATGCCCGGCCCGCCGCCGCCATGCGGAATGCAGAAGGTCTTGTGCAGGTTGAAATGGCTGACATCCGCGCCGAAGGCGCCCGGGCGCGACAGCCCGACCTGCGCGTTCATGTTGGCGCCGTCCAGATAGACCTGGCCGCCCGCCGCATGCACCAGGTCGCAGATCTCAACCACCGATTCCTCGAACACGCCATGGGTCGAGGGATAGGTGATCATGATCGCCGCCAGCCGGTCCCCGCTCTGCGCGATCCTGGCCTTCAGGTCGCCGATATCGACATTGCCCTGCGCGTCGCAGGCCACGACCACCACGCGCATCCCCACCATCTGGGCCGATGCCGGGTTAGTGCCATGGGCCGAAGCCGGGATCAGGCAGATGTCGCGCCCGCCCTCGCCCCGCGCCCGGTGATAGGCCCGGATCGCCAGCAGGCCGGCATATTCGCCCTGCGCCCCCGAATTGGGCTGCAGCGACACCGCGTCATAGCCGCTGACCGCCTTCAGCATCCGCTCCAGCTCGTCGAACAGCACGGCATAGCCTTCCATCTGCGCCGCCGGCGCATAGGGATGGATGTCGCAGAATTCCGGCCAGGTGACCGGCATCATCTCGACCGTCGCGTTCAGCTTCATCGTGCACGACCCCAGCGGGATCATGGTGCGGTCCAGCGCCAGGTCGCGATCCGCCAGCCGGCGTAGATAGCGCAGCATGTCGGTCTCGGACCGATGGGCGTGGAAGACCGGATGCGTCATGAACGGGCTGGCGCGCAGCATCCCGGGCGGCAGGGCGCCGCCCGGCTCCGGCAGGGCACGCTCCATCTCCTCCAGCCGCCGCGCATCGGGGCAGAAGCAGCGCCACACAGCGCGGACGATCTCCGGCGTGGTCGTCTCGTCCAGGCTGATCCCCACATGGTCGGCATCGACGATGCGCAGATTCAGGCCCGCCTCCTCGGCCCGGGCGCGGACCAGGCCGGACGCGCCGCTCGTCGCTACGGTGATCGTGTCGAAGAAATATTCGGTCACCACCCGCACCGACAGCGCCCGCAGCCCGGCGGCCAGGATCGCGGTCAGCCCATGCACGCGCCGCGCGATGTCCGCCAGCCCGTCGGGCCCGTGATACAGCGCGTACATCGCCGAAATCACCGCCGGCAGCACCTGCGCGGTGCAGATGTTCGACGTCGCCTTCTCGCGCCGGATATGCTGCTCGCGCGTCTGCAACGCCAGGCGATAGGCAGGCTGCCCCCGGCTGTCGACCGAAACCCCCACCAGGCGCCCGGGAATATTGCGCTTGTAGGCATCCCGCACGGCCATATAGGCCGCATGCGGACCGCCCGCGCCCATCGGCATGCCATAGCGCTGCATCGACCCCACGGCGATGTCCGCCCCCAGCACGCCCGGCGCCTCCAGCACGGTCAGCGCCAGCGGATCGGCC
>NZ_JABXXP010000223.1 GCF_013376155.1 Nguyenibacter vanlangensis | reverse complement strand
GGCTGGACCCGGCTTCGGGCGGCGCGGTCGCCATCCGTCCCTTCCGCGCCGGCGATCTGGGCCAGATCGCGGCGCGGCAGGCACTGCTCTACCAGCAGGAAAATGGCTGGGGCAGGGGGCTCGAAGTCGCGGTGCTGGACGCCGCAGCCGCCTTCCTGCGCGATTTCAAGCCGGGGCGCGAACAATGCTGGGTGGCCGAACTGGACGGCGTCGCGGCCGGTTCCGTCATGCTGACGGACGAAGGCGGCGGCATTGCGCGGCTGCGGCTGCTCTATGTCGAACCCTTCGCCCGCGGCCGCGGCATCGGCGGCGAACTGATCGCACGTTGCGTCGCGTTTGCGCGCGATTGCGGCTATGGCCGGCTCACCCTCTGGACCCAGACGGTGCTGGACGGCGCCCGCCGGCTCTATGCCCGAAACGGCTTCCGCCTGACGGAAACCGCTCCCCACGCCGTGTTCGGCCTGCCGCTCCAGGGTGAAACCTGGGTGCTGGACCTGACCATGCCGCCGGCCTGACCCGCTACGCCACCTCCGCCAGGACGAAATCCAGAAAGGCCCGTACCTTGGCCGGCGGCAGATGGCGCGACGGGTAATAGGCATGCAGCGGAAAATATTCGCCGTTCCAGTCAGGAAACAATTCGACCAGCCGCCCGTCGCGCAGCGCCGCGTCGATGCCCAGCGCCATGGGCTGGGCAATGCCCAATCCAGCTACGCAGGCCGCGATCGACGTCGCCACATCGTTCAGCACCAGCCGTCCATGCACGGAAACCCTCAGGATTTCGTCGGCACGATGAAATTCCCAGTCGAAGGGCCGTCCCGTCGCCGGGTCGCGGAACAACAGGCAATGATGCGCCGGATCGGCCAGTGCCGATGGGTGGTTCGGCCGTCCATGCCGCGCCAGATAGGACGGCGCGGCGCAGGTCAGGATCCGTGTCTCCAGCAATCTGCGCGTCACCGGCCCCGGCGCTTCCGGCACGCCGAACCGGATGGCGGCGTCGAATCCGTCCGACACCAGGTCGCCCAGCGTATCGCGTACGACCAGATCCAGCGTCAGCGCAGGATAGGCATCCAGAAAGGATTGCAGCTTCGGCGCCAGCATCAGGCTGGCAAACCAGGAATCGCAATTCACGCGCAACCGGCCACGCACGGCCTGCGTCTCGCCGCCGGTCCGGGCCGCGGCATCGGCAATCCCGGCCAGCAGCGGTGTCACCTCGGCCACGAACTGCCGCCCCGCTTCGGTCAGGACGGTGGCCTGGGCATTGCGATTGAACAGCCGTGCACCCAGGCGCTGCTCCAGCCGCCCGATCGCCCGGCTGACACCCGACGGGGTCAAGCCCAGGCTTTCCGCAGCCCGGGCAAAGTTTCCGGTTTCCGCCACCGCGATCATCGTTCCGATTCCGCTCAGCAACCGCGCGTCCATCATGATTGTCCGTCATGCTTATAGTGACATGATTGCGCTCGAATCATGCTGTGTCCAGCGCGATCCTCCCTGTGCCGGGTCATCCGGTCATAGGGATGGAGCATGGACATGACTCTCGAGAACAAGCAGGTCGTCATTCTGGGCGGCACGTCGGGTATCGGGCAGGCAGTCGCCCGGGATGTCGCCCGTGCCGGGGGCGTGCCGCTGGTCGTATCGCACGATCCGCAAAATGTGCGGGCCACGCTGGCGCAATTGCCGCCCAACGCCCAGGGCCACGTCGCCGACCTGCGCAGCGCGGACCAGATCCGCGACCTGTTCACCCGGATCGGGCCATTCGACCACCTCGTCTACACCGCGGGCGAAACATTGTTGTGCGGCACGCTGTCCGATCTCACGTTGAACAGCGCACGCGATTTCTTCGAAATCCGTTATTGGGGCGCGCTGGCTGCCGCGAAATTTGCCGCATCCGCAATCCGGCCAGGCGGTTCGATCGTTTTGACATCCGGCATCGCGGGCGCCCGCCCGCCTCAGCAGGGTTGGACCCTGGGGGCAAGCATCTGCGCGGCAATGGAGGGCCTGACCCGCGCGCTGGCGGTGGAACTGGCGCCGTTGCGTGTCAATATCGTCTCCCCCGGCTTCGTGCGCACGCCGCTCTGGCGCGACATGCCCGACCCCCAGCGCCAGGCCATGTACCAGGCCGCCGCCCAGGCCCTGCCCGTCGGACGGATCGGCGAATCCGCCGATTTGGCCAAGGCCTATCTTTTCCTGATGGAACAGGGTTTTTCGACCGGGCAGGTGCTCGTCGTCGATGGTGGCGGCATGCTCGTTTGAACGGGCGAAGATGCTTGATGAAATAACAACATAGTGGCCTGCTGATCCGAGAAATTCTTATGAGAATTTCTCGGATCAGCAGGCCACTAAAATATTGATTCTATTATCCTTTCGATTCAAAAATTCGCTTGCGAATTTCGGAATCGGGACAATAGAGCTTTTCCACCGAACCGGTATTCAGTGAAAAAGCCTAGTCCTCGTCGGGCAAGGTTTCCAGAACCATGCTCACCAGCGCGCTGAATAGCTGCCGCTCCCGGTCGGCTTGGACCGATCGGGGGGTAATCCGCGCGACGCGCTGCTTGGTGCGCACCGATGCATACCAATGCACCACGCAGGTTCCGGGCTGCAGCACGTCCTGCGCGCGGACATGCCGGCCGCGGCGGAACAGATGTTCGGAAATCTCGGGCGGCATCGGGTAGAAGATTGCCGGGTCATGCACCGTCAACGTGCCGCTTTCCCCGCACGCCGCCAACGCGTCCAGCAGATGCGGCCCCAGCGCATAGGGCCGTACCCGCTCCTGCGGCGACATCGCCAGCATGTGCCGCAGGCAGGTCGCAAAGAACGGGCTGCCCGCCTGTGCGCCCATCGCCGCGTTGTTCATCCCGCGGCAGTAAAGATGCGTAACCCGCCGGAAAAGTTTCCAGCCAAGCGGGATGGTGCGCAGCACCCTGCGCAGCACGGCCAGCGCCGTATGCCGCGCGCGGATGCGCCGGTCGCGTGTGGCGCACACCGCCTGCGGCCAGACGATGAATTCGGTGCCGACGAACTGCGCGGCCCCCAGCAGCGGCCGGAACGACGCGACGGTGATCGTATCCAGGTCCAGATACACGCCGCCTTCGCGATACAGGATCGCCACGCGCAGGATATCCGCCCGCTGCACCGGACGCGGGACCGACTGGTAGAACGCGCTCAGTCGCCCCTCCGTGATCCCCGCCGCCCGCTCGACCGCCGCCAGATAGGCCGCCGGGTCGATCCGCGACAGCCGCACCCGCGCCGCCGCCCGCAGCGCTCGGATTTCGGGTCCCTCGGCCAGTGCGTCGGTATGGTGCAGGATCACCTCGTCCATCCCGCTCCGGGCTGCCGCCGACAGCACGGCGAAGACATAGGCCCAGGGCAGGGTCGGGCCGATCCAGCAGAAATGCACGCGGGCGGGTATCGTCATGGCATCCGGCGCCGGACGCCCGCGGGCGTCCGCAGAAAAAGGAAGGGGGACAGGCCACGGGTTATGGCCCCGGACCGCGCCTGTCCAGTCCCGATCGCGCCCCCTTCGCCTCGTCCCGCCGTTTCTGTAGGGTGCCACCCGGCCGCACCAGGCCAACAGGGGGCCGTATTGCGCGACATCGTTCTCTTTCGTCAGAATTTGTTTCGTCTGTCCGAAACCTTCATCGTCCAGCAGGCCCAGGCCCTGCGCCGCCATGCGCCCCTCTATACCGGTCGCCTGCGCTATGGCCCCGGACCCGACGGCGCCCGGACCGTGCTGCTGTCCGAAGGATTGCGCCATCTGGTCTATCCCCGCATCGGCGCCCAGATGCTCACGCGCAGTCCCGCGCCCTATCTGCGGCTGCTGGCCGGGCATCGGCCCGCCCTGGTGCATGCGCATTTCGGGGTGGACGGGGTCTATGCCCTGCCGCTGGCGCGCCGTCTCGGCGTGCCGCTGGTCACCACCTTCCACGGTTTCGACGTCACGCTCGCGACCGCGCATTTCCTGCGCTCGCCCGCCTGGGCGAATTATCCGCTCCATCGGCGCGCGCTGGCCCGCCAGGGGCAGCTTTTCCTGTGCAATTCCCATTTCCTGCATGCCCGCGCCCTGGCGCTGGGCTTTCCGGCCGAGCGCACGCACGTGCATTATATCGGGGTGGATTGCGCCGCCATCCGCCCGCGTGCGCCGGATCAGGAAACCCCCACCATCCTGCATGTCGCCCGGCTGGTCGAACTCAAGGGCACGACGTACCTGCTGCGGGCCTTCGCGCGCCTCGCGCCGCGGCACAGCCGGGCCCGCCTCGCCATCATCGGCGATGGCCCGCTCAAGGGCCGCCTGATGGAACAGGCGGCGGCGCTGGGCATCGCCGATCGCGTGTCCTTCCTGGGCCCGCAGCCGTATGATGTCGTGCTGGCGCATATGCGCCGCGCCGCGATGCTGGTCGTGCCCAGCCTCGAAACCGCCACCGGCCGTGTCGAGGGGCTGGGCATGGTGGCGCTGGAGGCCGCGGCCACCGGCGTCCCGTCCATCGGCGCGCGGGTC
>NZ_JABXXP010000222.1 GCF_013376155.1 Nguyenibacter vanlangensis | reverse complement strand
CGCTTGCCGCCCGCCCGCCCGCGCGCATCGGCGTCTGCCGGACGCCATGGTGGTCGCATGCCGAGCCGGGCACGCGCGCGGCAATGGAGGTGGCGGGCGAGTGCTTTCGCGCGCACGCGCACGTCGAAGACGTCGATTTGAGCGATTACGCGCTCGCCGCGGATATGCACGTCACCATCATGAGTTACGAGGCGGCGCAGTCGCTGGCCTGGGAATATGCCGCGCGGAAAGAGCGTCTGAGCCCGCAGATCACGCAGTTGATCGAAACCGGCCGCGCGATCGCATACGACACCTATCGGGACGCCTTGCGGCAGGCGGCGACGCTGCGCGAACGGATCGCGGGCGTGTTCGACGGCTTCGACGTGCTGCTGGCGCCGGCAGCACCGGGCGAGGCGCCGCTGCGCGAGACAGGAACGGGCAACCCCATTTTCAGCCGTCTCTGGACATTGCTGCGGCTGCCGACCGTCACCTTGCCCGGCCTGACGGGCGAGAACGGTCTGCCCGTAGGCGTGCAGCTTCTGGCGCGTCTTGACGCCGACGAGGATCTTCTCGATTGGTCTGCATGGGCGGAGAAGATTCTTCCGCGGCGCCCCCGTCCGGCAATTTGCGGGGTCGCGTGATGACCGTGGATGACATGGAAGCACGCATCGCGGCCCTGGCGGCGCGGGTCGAGGACCTGTCGGCCGAGTCGGAGATACGGAAAATACAGGCACGCTACATGTTCTTGTGCGACACTCCGTGCCCCGAAGCCGGGGTCCGCACCGATGCCGAGCGTATCGCACGGATCATGGATCTGTACACCGAGGACGCGGTCTGGGAGGGCGTTGGCGAGTATTACAATACCCAGTTCGGCCGGCGCGTCGGGAAAGCGGAAATCCGCGCGCATTTCGAAGCCTTCTGGGGCCAGAAACGCGACCCGGAATTGCTGCTGAACGTGCATTATCTGACGTCCGAGCAAATTCACGTCCAGGGCGACCGGGCGGACGGTCAATGGGTGCATTGCCAGCCCTGGATCTTCAGTGACGGCTCGTCCCTGCTGCGGTCGAGCCGCCTGAATAACCTGTTTCGGAAAATCGACGGGGTGTGGAAGATCGCGCGTACCCGGACGGAGAACGTCTTCGTGGCGCCGCTCCGTCCGGGTTGGGCGGAAAGCATTCCGACCCGGTCATTCCTCATGAACCCGTAATTCCACATTCATCCGACAGGAGCATTATCTTGGACCATCTCGAAACCGCAGTACGGGACGAAATCGTCGCGCTGCATCACTTACTGCAAGCCTGGTTCCGCGCCGAGGGCGATGACGATTCCGGCCCGATCCTGGCGCGCTTCGATCCTGGCTATACGATGATTGGCGCCGCCGGGCGCGTCATACGCCTGGACGGCTTCGCCAAGGCGCTCCCGACATTCCGGGGGGCTCGGCCGGGACTGGTGATGGAGATCCATGACGTGCAGGTGTGCCATAGGTTCGATGGCGGCGTCCTGGCTCTCTATCGGGAGGTGCAGAGTCAAGGCGACACACGCAACGCGCGCTGGTCGAGCGTGCTGTTCGTGACAGGTTCCGACGGAAAGACGCTTTTATGGAAGCATCTCCAGGAAACATTCCTGCCCTGATCCGGCCGTCGCTATCAGGGGTTTTCGCCAAGGGCCGCGGCGGCGTCCCCATATCCGGGACGTGCCGCGGCGCTCTCGATAGCCGGGTTCAGACGCCCCGACAGATAGATCAGCAGCGCCGCGAGCACGCTCGCACCCCCTGCGACCAGCGCGAGCGCGTATGCGACGCCGCCGGTGCCAGTGAAGACACGGTCGTCGAGATAGCCGATCAGCATCGAACCGCCCGAGAGCCCGATGAGCGAGTTGCACAGCAGCAGAACGGCCGAAAACTGCGACCTCAGCATCTTCGGCACGATCTGTTGCAACACGATGGCGGAAGGCGGCATGGGAAAGGAAGCGAAGAAGAACGTGACGCTCATCAGCGCGACGCAAAGCATTTCGTTCGCAACCGACATCGCGAGAATCAGCGTCGCGGCCGCGCAGAGAGAACCGACAAGCCCCGCCTTGACCGGAGCGTTGTCGATATGGCGGGTATTGAGCGCGTCAATCAAGCGGCCGCTCGTATAGGCTCCGCCACATCCGCAAACGATGACGATGACGCCCATCATCTCTCCGACCAGCGCATGCGGCATATGATAGGCCCGCATGAAGAAGGCCGGGGTCCAACTCATCAGTGAGAAGAGCGTGACGGCCGTGCTCGAATATCCAAGGAAATGGGTGAAAAAGAAGGCCGGATATTGCCGGAAGAACGTGGTCGCGCTCGGGCCGGGCTTGAAATGCGCGAAGGGCGCGCGCGGACCGGGCTCCTTGACGAAAATCGCGATGACGGTTGCCAGGGGAATGCCGGGCAGCCCGACGGCGATGAAGCAGAGCTTCCAGGAGCGGATGCCGTGCCAGCTTTGCGCACCGTGGATCGCCGACAGCAGGGCTCCGCCGCAAAGATAGGCCAGTCCAGCGCCGACGAAGGATCCCAGGGAAAAGAGCGCGAGGGTGCGCCCCAGCCGCCGCGGCGGAACGATGTCGGCAAGAAACGAATAGACGGCGGGCACGAGTGCCGCCTCGCCGGTGCCGACGACCATGCGGCAGAAAAACAATTGCCGGAAATTGTGGGACAGGCCGCAGCCCAATGTGGCGAGGCTCCAGACGGCGATCCCAGCCGCGATGATCGGCGGCCGCCTGATGCGATCGCTCAGGGCCGAGATCGGCAGACCGAGTATGGCGTAGAGAGAGGCGAAGGCGAGGCCGTTCAATATGGAGAATTGAAAATCCGTGAGAAAAAGGTCATGTTTTACCGGCGCGATGAGCAAGGAAAGGATTTGCCGGTCCACGAACGAGAGCACGTAGGCTATCGCGAACAGGAAGATCAGTGATCGTGCCGATAGGGATTTCATCTCATCCGCCTTACCCAAACGATTGTTTCGATAGTATGAATATTCCTGTGAAATGTCCATTAAAATGATTATCGCGGGAGTAAGGCTTGCACGATAATGTTCGCCAATCACGATGGAAGGGCAGCTTCATCCCGTTCGACCGATCGCAGCCGTATCGTCTGCCGCCGGATCTGAAATCGTGACTGCCGGCGCACGGGCGGCAAGGCGCGGTATCATCCGCGCCTGATGCGGCCGCTGCCGATTGATGCCTGTGCGAACGGCGTATTCCCGTCCCGTCGGATCGAACGGGCGACGCATCGCGACAGATCGCGCGAAAGACGTGCGCGAGAGGGATAAAGATGCTCTAATTCTGCCGAAGGGCCCGCGCGGGCTCGGCGCCGGCCACGCGCAAGGTTTGGCCGATCACGGTGATGAGGGCCATTGCCGCGGCGGCCAGGCCGACGGCTATGAAGAATCCGGGCGCCAGCGCGATCCGCTGATCGAACCCGGCCAGCCAGACGCGCATCAGCACCCAGGCGATGGGCCATGCGATCAGGTTGGCCAGCAGGACCGGCCGGATGAATTGCCCGCTCAGCAGCAGCAGGATGTCGCGCGCGCGGGCGCCCATGACCTTGCGGATGGCGATTTCATGCCTCCGGCGCGACAGGGTGAACGCCGACAATCCGTAAAGTCCCAGACAGGCGATCAGGATCGCAATGGCGGCGCCGATCGCGAACAGCCTGCCGTGATTCAGGTCCGCCCGGTAATCGGCGGCGAAAATATCCGGGACGCCGGTGCCGTCGAACGGGACATCGGGCGCGATCGCCCGCCAGGCGGCGCGCAGCCGCCGCATCGCGACGGGCTGGGGCATGCCGGCATAGCGGATGCTGGCCGCCACATAATCGATCGGCCGGCGCGTACCAATGAAGATCAGCGCCGCGACCGGGCTGTGCATGTCTTTGAAGCGTACGTCGTCGATCACGCCGATGACCCGGTACGGATGGTCCATCCCTTCCTCGCGCACCAGCCGGCCGATGGCCTGATCCGGCGTGGCGAAGCCGAAATCATGCGCGGCCAGGCGGCTGATGACGATATTGCGGATCGCATCGCCGCTCTTGCCCGTGTCCGGGTAATCGTCGCCATGGGCCGCGTCGAACAGACGGCCGGCCAGCAGGCGCATATGATAGGTCGCGAAATAATCGGGCGTGGCATACCCCCAGTTCGCCGAAAAGCGGCTGGCCGATCCATCGCGGTACCAATTGTCGGAATCGGACAGATGGTGCGGAAACATGTCCGACCGCGTGGCCGAGACCACGCCGGGCACCTGGCGCAGCCGGTCGACGATGTTGGCCTGCCGCTGGCGCAGGCTGTCGTCGTCCAGGGCTGGAATGACGATGACGCCCTCCTGGCGCAGGCCGCGCTGGGCATCGCGCACGAAGGCGGCCTGGCTGGTCATGACAAGGGTGCAGATCGCCAGGACGATCGCGAAACTGAATTGCAGCACCACCAGCATGTTCCGGACAAGGGCCGCACGCCGGCCGCCGGCCGGCGTGCGGCTGGCGGCCAGGACCGGGGCAGGG
>NZ_JABXXP010000221.1 GCF_013376155.1 Nguyenibacter vanlangensis | reverse complement strand
GACGCCGCGCCGGGCGATCCGGCGGCGCGGCCCCCCGATTACCAGCCAATGCCCCATGCGCTGGGCATGCAGATCATCGCGTCGGGATTCGATCCCAACGCGGCGGGCGACGAGAGTGCCGACAAGGACGGGGGCGGCCATTATGTCATCCCGGATACGCAGGTCAGCTACGGCCCGCATGGGCGGCGCGGTGGGGGCCAGGGCGGTGGGGGCCAGGGCGGCGCGGGCCCGTAAGGGTGTAGAGAAGGCATAGAAGGGCGGTCCGCAGGTTGCGGCGGTCCGCTGCTTGCTCTCCTGGGGGCTCGGATCACGTCTGTGTCACATCTTCGGAAGGCCGGGGCGGGTTTCCGCCGGCCGAGGGCCGTCTTGTGAGGGTGAAAGCCGGGGAACGGAGGCCCGGGGTCCGGGGACCGGGCGTGGGGCTGGAGACTGGATCGGCGGGGCGGGAAGATGTTAAGAGGCTGTTTCACGAGCCCCGTGTCCGGCGCATCTTGCGCGCGTTTCCGTGCTCTGATGCGCATGGGCGCAAGAAGCCATGCCGGCGGCCCCCGATGGCGCCGCGCAGATCTGCCGCCCGATGGCGGATATCCGAAGGAAACAGGTTTGATGACAGCTTGCGCGCGATACGGCTTCCGCCGGCACGTCCGGGCCTGATCCATGGCCGGGTCATCCTCTCCGCCATCGCCCATATCGTCGTCAGCATCGTCGTCCTTGGGGGGGCATGCCGCGTTTCGCGACGGCGAGACGAAGCTGCCGTACCTGGTCTTTTCCCGGCCGGAATGGGCGGCGCTGCGGGCGAACGTGCCGCTGTCGCTGTCCGAAGAGGAGGTGGCGTCGCTGCGTGGCCGGAACGAGCCGGTCTCGCTGGCGGATATCCGGGACGTCTATCTGCCGCTGTCGCGCCTGCTGAACCTGTATGTGCTGGCCTCGCGCAGCCTGAACAGCATGGTCGAGAGCGCGTTTCTCGGCGCGCCGCGCAGCGCGGTGCCCTTCGTCATCGGCATCGCCGGCAGCGTGGGCGTGGGCAAGAGCACGTTTGCCCGCCTGCTGCGGGCCGTGCTGTCGCGCTGGCCGGACCATCCCAGGGTGGACCTGGTGACGACGGACGGTTTCCTGCTGCCCACGCGGGTGCTGGAGGAGCGCGACCTGATGCAGCGCAAGGGGTTCCCCGAAAGTTACGACCTGCGGCGCATGATCGGGTTCCTGGCCGCGCTGAAGGCGGGGGAGCGGCATCTGCAGGTGCCGTTCTATTCGCACGAGGCGTATGACGTCGTTCCCGGACAGTTCGAGACGATCGACCGGCCGGACATCCTGATCTTCGAGGGGCTGAACGTGCTGCAGACCGGCAGCGAGCGCGCGGCGGTGGCGTCGGATTTCTTTGATTTTTCGATTTATCTCGATGCGGCCACGGTCGACATCGAATCCTGGTATGTCGAGCGATTCCTGCTGCTGCAGCGCACGGCGTTCCGCAGCCCGGCATCCTATTTCCATCACTATGCGGATCTGCCGCGGGACGAGGCCAAGGACGTCGCGCGCCGGATCTGGCAGCGGATCAACCTGCCGAACCTGGAGCAGAATATCCTGCCGACCCGGGAACGGGCGCGCCTGATCGTGCGCAAGGAACGCAGCCATGCCGTCAACGAAATCAGGTTGCGGCATCTCTGACGGCCTGCCTCCCTTTTCCTCCCCCTTTTCCCCCCTTTCCCTCTGGGCCGGCGGTCAGCGCTGCCGTTCGATATTGGCGCCGCCGCCAGGCAGAGTCGTGTCGCCCAGGACCGTGAGGGCGCTGCCGTTCCATGACAGCGTGCGTAGCGCGCGGTCCATCACGCCCTGGACCAGGATCGTCCTTCCGTCGGGGGCGAAGACGAGGCCCTGCGGCCAGAGCGTGCCGGGGGCCTGGGCCAGTTGCGCCAGGTGGCCGTCGCGTAGCGAAAAGACGGTGACGATGCCCCGGTCGTGATAGCGGGGCGAGGACGGCGCCAGGGCGGACCCGTTCTGCGACACCACGGCGACGTATCGGCCGTCGGCGGAGATATCCAGCCCTTCCGGGGCGTTGGGAACGCGGATGCGCTGGATTTCGCGAATGGGCGATGCCGTCAGGTCCAGCACCGACAGGGCGCCGGGCAGTCCCTCGCCATGGCCGAGAATGCCCATCACGGCATAATGCCCGTCCCGGGTCAGGCGGATGTTCCATGGCCCGGGTCCGATCTCCAGCGGATCGGGGGCGAGCGCGATGTCGTCGCCGTCGATATGCAGGACCAGGACCCTGTCGCCCTTCCACAGGCTGACCAGCGCGCGCCTGCCGTCCGGGGTGATCGCCAGCCCGCCGGGGAAGCCGTTTTCCACCGGCAGCGCGATCGTTTTGCGCGCGCCGAGGCGCCGTCCATCGAAGCGGAACCATGTCAGCACGCCGCCCGCGCCGTTGGCGGCCAGTACGTGCTTCAGGTTCGGGGTGAGGCGCAGGGTCGTCGTGCCCGGGGCGGAGGCGACCTGCTGGATCACGCGTGGCCGGGGGCCGGAGAGGTCGATGACGCTGATCCGGTCGTCGGGAACGATCCGCCCGTCGGCCGGATCGGGCTTCGATGCCGAGGCGGCCAGGGCGATCCTGCCGTCCGGCGTGAGCGTGAGCGCGGTCGGCGGTCCGATCACGCTGGCGGGGACGTCGATGCTGCTGCGCACCGCCCATAGGCCGTTCGGCTGAAGGTCCAGAATCGACAGCGTGTCGGGCCCGAGCGGTTTCGGCAGGACCTGGACGCCATCCCGCAGGATCGAATGCGCGTCATTGGCCGAAAGGACGGTCGCCGACCGGGCAGTCCGGGGGGCGGTCCGGGCCTGAAGGACGAAAGCGGTGGAGAGCAGCAGAGAAAGACAGAACGGAGGCAGAAACCCGAAACGCATCTAGCACCTTGCGCGGCGATTTATTCACATCACGAAACGGATACTCGGCTGAATCGGTGAAGAAATCAGGTAAATTTAAAGTGACATAAATCTGTTTTTAAAGATCATTTCCCTGGCCGTCCGGTGAAGGGTGACGTAAAGCCGGTACGAAATTCCATCGGGTCGCGGGACAGTCCGGACTGATTATTGCTATTCGGGAGGACGAGGCGGTCCGGCCTCTTGCGGGGCCGTCATGATTTCCAGGCTCCGGGTCGGGAATCGCATCGTTCTTGCGTGACCGTATCGAATTCCGGAATATCAGGCTGGTGCATATCGCATGGCATGGAGGGGCGGCGGGCGCTTTCCGGAAAGGGGCGATTGGGACACGAAACGCGGCGCACCGCGTTAACCTGTTCATCTGTCCGGAGTCCTGCACGAATGAGCCTTCGGCCCCGCTGGGATCTGCCTTAGCGTGGCGCCCCGCCGGCCCGATTCGCCGGCCCGATTCGCAGGACGCCCCCCCGACACACGGGATGGCCGGGATTGGGCAACGGAATTGGACAACGGAATGGGCGGCAGGAAAGGAAGACGATGATCCGGGTAATCGGGCTGATGAGCGGAACGTCCCTGGACGGGGTGGATGCGGCGTGCCTGGAGACGGATGGCGTGACGATCGGGGCCACGGGGCCTGCCGTGACCGTTCCCTTCTCGGCCGAATTGCGGGGGCGCATGCGCGACATCTATGGGCATGCCGCCATGATCTCGCCCGGCGACCCGGAGCTTCGCGCGGTCGAGCGCGAACTGACGCTGCTGCATGTCCAGGCGGTGCGTGCGCTGGATTGGCCCGCCGAGCTGATCGGCTTTCACGGCCAGACGATCCTGCATCGGCCCGAGGATGCCCGCACCTGGCAGATCGGCGACGCCGGGCTGCTGTCGCGGGAGCTGGGCCTGCCGGTCGTGCATGATTTCCGGAGCGCCGACGTGCGGGCGGGGGGCGAGGGCGCGCCGCTGGTGCCGGTGTTTCATGATGCGCTGGCGCACGACATGGCGCGGCCGCTGGCCGTGCTGAATATCGGCGGGGTGGCCAATCTGTCGCTGCTGGGGCCGGGGGGACGCCTGGTGGCCTGCGACATCGGGCCGGGAAACGCGCTGCTGGACGATTGGGCCATGCGCCATACCGGCGTGCCCTATGATCGCGACGGGGCGCTGGCCCGGGCCGGGCAGGTCAGCCAGCGGGTGCTGGCGGCCTTGATGAGCGATCCGTTCTTCGTGCGCGGGGCGCCGAAATCGCTGGATCGCATGTCGTTCCATCGCGGCATGGAATTGCTCTCGGACCTGTCGGCCGAGGACGGCGCCGCGACGCTGGCGGCCTTCACCGTGCGGGCGGTCGCCAATACCAGGCTGCCGTTCCTGCCTCGCCGCTGGCTGGTCTGCGGCGGCGGGCGGCATAATCCGGTGCTGATGGAGGGGCTGAGCCACAGCCTGACGGTGCCCGTCGCGCCGGTCGAGGCGGTGGGATGGGATGGCGACGCGCTGGAGGCGCAATGTTTCGCCTTTCTGGCGATGCGCAGCGTCCGTGGCCTGGCCTTGTCCTTTCCGGACACCACGGGGGTCGCGCAGCCGGTCACCGGGGGCCGGCTGCATCTGGACGGGGTGGCCGACGCG
>NZ_JABXXP010000220.1 GCF_013376155.1 Nguyenibacter vanlangensis | reverse complement strand
GGCCTGCTGGTCGACGCCGCGCGCGCCCATGGCGCGACCGTGATCGTGCGCGGCCTGCGCGGGGTCGCCGATTTCGATTACGAGGTCCAGATGTTCGGCATGAACCGCCAACTGGCCCCGGACATCGAGACGATGTTCCTGATGGCCGGCGAAGGCAGCCAATATATCTCCTCGCGGCTGGTGAAGGAGGTCGCCCGGCTGGGCGGCGACATCACCGGCTTCGTCCCCCCGTTCACCCGGCGGCGAATCCTCGCGCGCCTGGGCGGATGACGCGGGGCGCGCCCCGGTGCGCCGCCCACGATGTCTAGATGTTTATTTCAGCACTGGAACACGAATCATGACCGATACCGCAACCGATACCGCACCGGCGGACCTGATCGCCCTGGAACTGAAGACCGGCCGCGTGGTCATCCAGCTTCGGCCCGACCTGGCGCCGCTGGCGGCCGAGCGGATCCGCACGCTGGCGGCCGAGGGCTTCTACGACAACACGCCCTTCCACCGCGTCATCCACGGCTTCATGGCGCAGGGCGGCGATCCGACCGGCACCGGCACCAGCGGCAGCCACCTGCCGGACCTCAAGGCCGAGTTCACCCGCGCCGCGAAGTTCGAGCGCGGCACCGTCGGCATGGCCCGCACCATGAACCCCGACAGCGCCAACAGCCAGTTCTTCATCATGTTCGAACCCTCGCCGCACCTCGACGGCCAGTACACCATCGTCGGCCAAGTGATCGAAGGCATGGAACATATCGACCAGATCAAGCGCGGCGCGGGCCAGAGCGGCACGGTCCAGGACCCGGACCGCATCGTCAGCATGCGCCCGGTCGCCGCCTGACTCTCCACCCGCCGCGCGAATGCCGCCGGCATTCGCGAGGGTTGACTTGACCGGCCGCAGAAGCTACCCGAGGCCGCACCGCAGCGCGGCCTCGGTGAGCCGGTAGCTCAGTCGGTAGAGCATTCGACTTTTAATCGAATGGTCGTGGGTTCGAGTCCCACCCGGCTCACCACAGAGCCTCAGCCCGCGCGCTTCAGCGCATCGCGCAACGCATCGTTCAACCGGCTCCGCCATCCGGGACCCGTGCCGCGCCAGCCATCCAGCACATCCTGGTCCAGGCGGAGGGAAACCAGCCGCTCGGCTGCGGCCGAACGTTCACGGCTTGATGCGCAAGCCGGACCAATAGATGGCATTCGCCGGAACCGAAGGCGCAGGAACCCGGGCGGAAGCCGCTCCGAAGGTGCCGAGGGGCAGCGCCCCCCGCACCTGCGCCCGCCAGCGACGCCATAACGACCTGGCCGGACCGGCAATCGGCTGGTCCGCGCCGTTTCCAATGGCTCTAGCTCTTTGTTTTAACGAGCATCTTTATCCGACCGGATGAGTCCATCCGGTCGGATGATGCTCTAAATCCGGCTACGAGATCAGTTTGTGAGAAATCATCCCCCTTGAACAGGAGGGGGAGATTGCGAATCTTGGCGAGGGCGTAGCTGGCGCAATCGCCGAAATTCAGCCCGGCGGGATGCCGCCCCTTGCCGAAGCGGAGGAACGCCTCGCGAGCCAGAGCGGCCTGGTCTGCCGAAAAAGGTACGATCTCCACCCCGGCGGCTTCGACCAGTTGATCAAGCCCCGTCCAGGCGTCCAGGGATGGGCTGCGTCCGGCCAGGACCATGCTGGTTTCCAACAGGCTGACGCTGGAGAGCAGGCAGCGATCCGTGGCGACGATCCGGGTCAGAAACTCGTCCGCATCCGGTTCGCCCCGCAGGATGGCGACCAGCACCGACGTATCGAGCACGATCACGCGGGCAGGCCGTTATCGTCGTATAGATCCTCATCCGTCAGCGGGGCGATTCCCTGAAGCCGCGCGGCGCTGGCCCGGCTGATGGCCTGCAGGCGGGAGAGCAGGGCCGTCTTGTCCTGCTCTGGCTGGCGGCGGCGGACTCCATGAGGAATGAATTCGACCCCGGCCTGTTCGAGAGCTTGGCGGATGGTGTCGCTCGCGGGCGGCGCTACGCGGGCTGCGGCGAGGGGCGATTCCAGACGGCGGATGGTGACAACCGAGACGCGGGCGCGCCTGGCCAGTTCCTCCTGGGGGAGATGCAGCAGGGCCCGGGCCGCCCGGATCTGATCAGAGGTCACGCTCATGATCGTTATATATCATGAGGATCGTTATCGATCAATGACCGGACATGGAACAGGTCTCTCCCACTCCGGAGCCAGGACCATCGGATTCCTCCAAGCGGCTGTCCTACCCTGATAATGCCCTTTATCAGGAAGGGCTGGTCGACCAGCAAGGCGCTGCTGGGCGAATGGCGGGAGCGCTGGGCTTTGCTGGCGAATGAGCGGCTGACGGAGATCGGCCTGGATGTGCGGATCGATCACCGGTCGTTTGCCGAGCAAGGGATCGGCAGCGGTTCAACCACAATCCATCGGCTGGGCAGGACTATGAATTGGCCTGCGTCACTGCGCCGCACGATCTCGACGTTCACGGAGCGGCAGACCCTGGCCAGCCCTTTCTGGAACTTTTCCCCCCTATTCCTCGTAGGTCGTCACGGAAAATTCCGCCAGCCCGGCCGGCCCGAAGGACGTGCTCAACGCAACGTCGGTCGCATCCCGGCCCCGCGCCATGACGATCCGCCCGATCCGCGGCCGGTTGTGCCGCGCGTCGAACGTGTACCACTGGCCGTCCAGCCAGACCTCGAACCAGGCCGAGAAATCCATCGGGTCGGGCACCGGCGGCACGCCGATATCACCCAGATAGCCCGTGCAATAGCGCGCCGGAATGTTCATGCAGCGGCACAGCGCCACCGCCAGGTGGGCGAAGTCGCGGCACACCCCCACCCGCTCGCGATAGGCTTCATGGGCCGAACGCGTGGGCCGCGCCTGGCCGTAATCGAAGCGGATATGGTCGTGGACGAAGGCGGTGATCGCCTGCACCCTGCTCCAACCCGGCGCCAGGTGGCCGAACAGCGACCACGCGATGGGCGACAGCAGGTCGGTCTCGCAATACCGGCTGCCCAGCAGAAAGACCAGGCAATCGGACGGCAAATCCTGCACCGGCACCTCGCGCGCCGTCGGCATCTGCCGGTCCGGCAGGCCGCTATCGGCAATCACGAAGGACATGCTGGTCCGGAACAGCCCCGCCGGGGCCAGCACCCGCGTGCAGCGATTGCCGAACCCGTCCAGATAGCGCTGGCTGGGTACCGGCGGGTCGAAACACGGGATCTGCGGCGTCATCAGATCGGGCTCGCGGTCCGGATGGACCTCCAGCATCAGCACGATCGGCGTCGGAGACGACAGCAGCAGCGCGATGTCATAACCGGCTCGGATCAGCATGCCGTCCCTCTCCCCGACGCCGCGCGCGCCGCGACCGACGTGGCCCGACCACTGTGATCCGACCAGGCCGCACCGTCAATGCGACCCGGTCAAACGCACCCCGTCAATGCGCCCTCAATGCGGCGTGGTGGCGTGCGCCCGCTTGTAGATCACGTTCGGCAACTGCCTGGCCAGGATCAGTTCCACCGCCCGCGCCGACAGGCCGGTCTGCTCGGCGAACCAGTCCAGGTCGGACGGCGTGAACAGCGCCCGGACCATCTCCTCGGTGGCGGGCCCGGCCTCGTGGTCGGTACGCCAGCGCATGACGATATCGCCATACCCCGCCGCCGCCGCCCGGTCGGCAAAGCCGTACAGCCCATGCTCGCGGCGCACCCGGTCCAGATATTCGTTCAGCGCGCTGATCAGTCCGGAATGGTCATAGCGCGCGCCGGTCAGGAAATCCCCCAGCGCCGACGCCGATTTGGCCAGAGACATCGTTCCCCTCCTTGCATGAGGTCTTGCGGAACATATCATCCAGCGCGCCGGACCGCCGATCGTTTCCCTCTCCCGCAACTGTGACACAATGTCCATGCCGCGCCCCTGCCGCGAAGCCCCTGCCGCGAACGAAAAACCGGGGCCCCTTGGGGGCCCCGGTTTCCCGCGGATGAGACGACACAGAGGAATGGCCTTGCGGCCATCTTCTGCATAACATCCATGCTTCGCACGGAGCAATCAGCCTCACGACAATGTGCGATGACTCGCACGCGCGTTGCGAAATTCCCCGTCCAGTTCGGAATACATAAAAAAGGGGCGGCCCTCACGGCCACCCCTCTCCACTATGCGGACGGTGTCGGAACCGGGCATCGGAACGGAGCACCCGGATCGCCCGCAATCGAAAATTCCCGCGATCAGAAATTATCGTCGCCGCCGCCCCAATCGCCGCCTCCGAAATCGCCGCCGGCATCGAACCCCGGATCGACGTCGGTGCCGGTCCCGCCGAACGGATCGGCCGACGGCGCGGTGCCGTAATTATTGTTGATGATGGTCTCGCCGGGCATGCCGCCCCCGAACCCGCCGCCAAGCCCGCCATCATGATGGCCGCTGAACAGGTCGGTCAGCGCATTGCCCACCATCATGCCGCCGGCGACCCCGGCCGCCGTCGTCAGCGCCGAGCCCAGGAAGCCGCTGCCGCGCGCGGGAAACATCCCGGGCTGCATGCCTTGCGGATAGACCGGCTGCGGCGGCGGG
>NZ_JABXXP010000219.1 GCF_013376155.1 Nguyenibacter vanlangensis | reverse complement strand
CCTGGGTCATTTCTCCGACCTGTTTCGTTACGTGATGATCCGGCAATATGGCATGGCCTGGGTCGATCTGGACGTCCTTATGCTGTCGAACCGGATTGCGTATACCCTGCCACCCTGGCGGCGATGATGGCGGGGTACCTGACGGGGATGGTGGTGGTGCCGCGCTTCGTGTCGCAACTGCGCTATATGGCGCTGTCCTGCGTCATGGGGCTGGTGCTGTGCGCCGCGGTGTGGTTCAGCGCCGGCCTGGTCTCGGTGCTGTGCGTCGCCTTGCTGGGATTCGCCAATGCGATGATCCTGCCGGCGCTGTTTCCCGTCGTCATGCGCCGGATGGGGCGCCATGCCGACCACGCGACGGCGCTGCTGGTCATGGCGTTTTCGGGCGGGGCGGTGCTGCCGCAACTCTATGTCCATCTGGCGCAAGGCTGGGGCACGCATGCAGCCTTCGTGCTGGTGGCCGTGCCGGCCTATCTGGTGATCCTGGGCTATTTCGGGCTGATGCGCGGGCGGGATGAGGCGGGCGAGGCGGTCTGAGGGTGCTGTTTCGTCGGCTCCCCTGGGGTCGAGGCGGGCTATGTGCCTTGATCGGTCGGGCATCGTATCCGGATCGGCGCCCGCGCGGGAAGCGGGTGGGGCATGTCGGCGGCAAATTCGGCGATTGCCTGGCTTCTGTCGGTTGGGTGGCGGAAGGCGTACCGGGTAACGGATAAAACTCGGAGAAAGGAGACCTGCGGCTTTCGCCTCTTGCCGGTCTTCCGTTGCCCACTCGGCTGACCCAAATAGCAGACATTGCCAGTGAGTCTTTGCAGAAAAGATTCGTTCAGGTCCCATTAACTGTCACGAGCGAGGCCACGCATGGGCGGCCGCGCTTTGACATATGCCGCAAATAAAGAGTCTTTAAATCTGTAATATCTTTCACGTATCTTTTCGAGCTCTTCTCCAAAATCCTTGGTCACAAGTTGGCCAACATACTGGCTGGCATTATCAACACCTGCGTCAAGGGCGTCCCTGTACGCATTTGTAGTCCAGACCTCACCTCTATCGTCTTGATTTTCGGCGAGTGCCTTAAGAACGGTTTCTCTTTGCCTAGAGGACGCTACGGCCTTCCGATAGCGTCCCTCCAACACCGGATCCGAACCATTCTCGGCGATTTCGTTAAGAACGCGGTCGATATCGTCCGCAGTTATTGCTCGGCGATCCTCCATATAAGCCATCCTGAAGGCGAATTTACCGACGAGATGGACGAGATAGGGATGCCCTTGCGCCAATCCGACAATCCGTGATCGTGCGTCGTCCGACACGTCAAAATAGTTTCGAACGTTCTGTTCAGCAATCGTTATGATCTCATTTAATTCCGTTCCTGACATTGGATCCAAAGCTATGATTGTCCCGGCGAACAGGCGATCGGACGATTGGTGCTCCTTCATCAACTGCTGGATGTCCGTCGCAACTCCAACTAAGCAGAACTTTACTTTCGCAGCATTGGTTGCCAGGGCCTTGAGGAAGGGGCCGATCCCGTTTGGATCGACTATCTGATCGAACTCGTCGACCACAATTAAAATGCCATCCCGAGTGAGGTTTTCGTCGACGAGATTTCGGACGACGTTTTCGAAGATACCTTCAATGTTTTGAGGAATCGCAATTGCTTCGAAGACGGTCTCTGTCGCGTGATTAGCGCCAATTTCACCGCCGATCTGCGCACCAATGGTCCCCAACTTCGCTGATAGCTTTGGCGACAGGCTGTGCATCATTTTTTTTGTCTTCGGTATGTCGTAGAGCCAGTTTCCCAGACATGCGCCTGACGTCAGCAGCCTGATCAGCAAGTCCTCGCGATTCGTTACTTCGGCCCCACATGCAAAATACATGACATTATAGTCATGGTTATGATCAAGGTTAATTTTCAAGCGCTGCAGAAGTGTATTGTCCCCCCGTCCAAAATTTTCAATTTGTCGTGCTAACGAGGTCTTGCCAATACCTCGATTTCCAACGATGGCGATATTTGCCCCCTCTGCCATCAAAGCCAGAAAAGCGTCTCGCAAAGGTTTTGATCGTCCGGCGAAGCGATCACTGTTATTAATTTCGCTCGCAGGTTGAAAAGCATTCTCAATTTCATAGAGCGTCGGCTTCTGTTTTGTCATCGGGTCTACCTCTCATGCCTATGATATATTCAAGCACATTGCCAGAGTTGCTGCTAGCTATGCTGAAAGCATCACCTCTCTATATCCATGGACTTCACCAAATGAATCTACGTATCTATCGATCTAGATGCCTAGCACTACTTTGGCATTTTCTGTGATGAGGGTGGGCTGAGCGTCCTGCCGCAGTGAGGACACTGCCGGCATGGTGGTCGGAGGATGCGATCAAGAATGGCCTGACGGATCGCTGGCGGGCTGGGCTGAGGCGGTGGACCCGTTATGGTTTTTTTTCGCCCTGCTGCCTTGAGGCGGCAGGATTGGAGAAAGGCGTAGGCCATCATGCCCAGCAGAGCATGCCGATGCAGCCCGATCCACGATCGCCCCTCGAAGTGATCGAGGCCGAGTTCCTCCTTCAGTTGCTGAAGGGCCTGCTCGCAGACCCTGAAGCGTCCCGAGTTTTCCGAGGGCTGTTTGGTGTGAGTCACGCAGCCATATTGAGCCGCACGGGTTTTGACAGGGGGGTCCGCTTCTAATGCGTTGGAAACCAAAGCCGACAGTCGGGTTCCCCCGCAACTCGGACCTGCGATCTATGCGAGTCGATGCCCATTTTGGGGAAAATGGTTTATCGCGCTTGAGTGATGGAATGGTGTGCGTGGCGGTTGATGGTGGTCGGTCAGCCGCCATGGAGGTGACAGCCGGACCGTTGGGGGCCGGCTTGGGGTGTCAGGTGGCGGGCTGTTTTGAGGCGGCGTCGATCTCGAGTGCCAGGCGGGCCATTTTCAGGGCGCCGTCGCGGCTGGCGGCGCCGCAGATGAAGCGGGCCGGGTGGGCGAAGACGGCGTCGGGGACGCCAGAGATCCTGGCCAGGGCGTCCCTTTCCAGGCCGGCCCATGCTTCCGGCAGGGAGACGCGCTGGCCGAAATCGCCGCGCTTGGGCGGGATGGCCTTGACGTTCCACTGGTCGGGGCCGGCCGGGGAGACCACGTAGACGACCGGCAGGTCGTGCTCGAAGATCACCTTCTCGGTGGGCATTCCCGTTTCCATGACGAGGATGCGCTTGTCGTCGGCCTGGTCGTAGGCTGCCATCACCCGGTTCGCCGCCTTCAGCCCGGCGCGGGCGCGGTCGACCATGTTGACCAGGTGGGCGGCCACCGCGACGGCGGCGTTCGCGAAGCCCTGGGCCTCGCGCGCACGGGCCGCGTCCGGACCGTGGAGTTCGGCGGTATCCCAGGCCGGGCCGCAGGCCGACACGATGTCCGCCAGGGACAATTTGCCCATCTTCGCGACGCCGTTATCGTCCTGATCGACCGGCAGGACCAGGGATTGGTCGATAATCTGCCAGATCGCGGCGAGTCCGTCCGCGTCCATCGGCGCGTCCATCGGCGTGGCGAGCGGCGTGGCGAGGATGTTGCGCAGCGCCGCGACGCCGTACGCCTTCCACAGCAATCCGGCGGCGCTGTAGGGCGTGCCGTCCGCGCGGAGCGGCTTGTCCTTCATGTGGTGGTCGTATCGGCCGTTGGACGGGTCGTACGTGCCGCCCACGTCGAACACGATGTCGGCCGAGCGGATGCGGTCGGGCGCGCGGGTGCGCGCGAAATCGAGCCGGTCGATGGGCGTTTCGGCGAGCACGCGGCCGCGCAGGTCCCCCTGCGGCGCGAGCGCGTAGTGAAGGATGACGTAGCCCAGCGTTTCGTCGACGTGGAAATTCCCCGAATGGGTCAGCGCCCTGATGGTTGCCGTTTCATCTTCGAGACCGATGGGCGTGTGTTCTGGCATAGGGGCACCTGCTGAGAAACGAGGGGGCTGGCAAACGAGAGTGAATTTTCCGATCGTGCCCCGTCATGCCGCACGGGCGGCCGCCAGACAATATTCGCGGCCAGACAATATTCCTTGCCGGGCCTGTCGGTCCTCCCCTGAGAGGCACCTCTGGGGGGCGCCTCTGGGGGGTGCCTCTGGGGGCGGGACGCGGCGTTTGCAATCCGGTGCGTCCTGGCGGATCATTTCGGCCGGGACACGGATCGGAAGGGCGGGTGCGGCATCATGCGGATCGAGGCATCGGGGCGGGGGATCGTCGAGCGTCCGCTGGATCCGGCACTGCAGACCATGGCGATCGACCGGGTGTTCTGGAGCCATTTCTCCCCCAACCTGGCCCCGTCCGCCTGGGTGATCGGCGTGCTGGTCGGCCTGATGGGGCTGGATGTGCGGACGGCGCTTCTGGCGCTGGTGGCGGGCAATGTGATCGGCGGCCTGCCGGTGGCGCTGTGCGCCGCCATGGGGCCGGCGACCGGGCTGCCGCAGATCGAGGCCTCGCGCCTGGCCTTCGGCATGGCGGGCAAGCGGGTGCCGGCGCTGATCAACTGGGCGAGCTGCGTGGGGTGGGACGCGGTGAACAACGTGCCGTCCACGGTCGCGCTGGTGCTGCTG
>NZ_JABXXP010000218.1 GCF_013376155.1 Nguyenibacter vanlangensis | reverse complement strand
GTTGTCCCGGGCGAGCGCCCAGGGGGAAGGCCGCGCGCTGGTCGAGCTGACGCAGCAGCCGATCCTGGTCGCGACGGCGAATACGCTGTCGCAACTGGAGGCGAGCCGCATGCAGAAGGCGGAGGCCCTGGGACCGCATCATCCCGACCTGGCCGGCCTGGACATGCAGATCGCCGCGACCCGCGCCAGCCTGGCGAGCGAATTGCGCGCCGCCCTGTCGTCGATCAACGAGGAGGTCGTCTCGGCCCGGGCGGAGGTCGCGCAACTGACGCAGGACCTGGATCAGTTGCGCCAGCAGGCCAGCGTTCAGAGTTCGCCGCAGGCCGAGTATCTGATGCTGGAGCAGGAAGCGCAGAGCGCGCGCGAGGTCTATGAGGCGTTTCTGGGACGGTCGAAGGAGATGGTCGATCGGGTGGCGCTGCTGCAGCCGCCCGTCAGCTTCGTTTCGCATGCCTCGCCGCCCGATGCGCCGACCTTTCCCAATCGCAAGAAGCTGCTGATGGGCGTCGTGGTCCTGTCGCTGGTCGCCGCCGGGGCCGCGGTCTTCCTGCGCGACCTGCTGTCGCCGGGCTTCGGCGAGATCGAGCAGTTGCGCGCGCTGATCGGCCTGCCGCTTCTGACGGCCATTCCCAGGATCGCGGCGCGCGACAAGCATGCGGTGCGCCGGCACGTGCTGGACGCGCCGTTTTCCACCGCCAGCGAAGCGGTACGCAGCCTGCTTGCGCAATTGTCGCTGTCCGCCGTCCAGACCGGGCGCGGGCGGGTCATCGCCGTGACGTCGGCCGCGGGCGGGGAAGGAAAGACGTCGCTGACCTATTGGCTGTCGGCCCTGGCCCGGACCGGCGGCCAGCCGGTGCTGGTCATCGACGGCGATCACCGCCAGAGCACCGGGCGCCGCGCCGACGTGCCGGCGCAGCGCGGCCTGACGGAACTGCTGACCGGAACGGCCTCGATTTCGGATGTCGTCCAGCGGGACGGCGAGACGGGGGTGGATTTCATCTCGGCCGGCGCGCCCGGCATGTTTGCGTTCGATCCGGCGGAGATCGCGCGGCTGCGCGAGCTTTTGAAGACGATCAGCCAGTCCTACAGCCTGATCATCATCGACAGCCCGCCCCTGCAATGCATGCCGGACGGGCTGGTTTACGGCGCCGTCGCGGACCAGACCGTGTTCGTATGCCGGTGGCTGGAGACGTCGCGCGCCGCCGTGACGTCGTCGATCGAACGGCTTAAATCCTATGGCGCGAATGTCACGGGCGTCGTCGTGTCGATGGCGGAGGAATCGGCCGGCGCCTTTCCGGGGGCGCCCTATAGCGGCCAGCCGCGACGCCTTGCATTACCGTATCAGTCCTGAGGATCGTCCCCTTGAAGACCATCCATATCGTACGGCAGTTCAGCCCCTCGGTCGGGGGCCTTGAGGACTCGGTCCTGAATCTCTGCAGGGTGCAGCGCGACAATCTGGGCATCGACGCGCGGGTCGTGACGCTGAACCGCGTGTTCGGCGATCCGGCGGTCCTGCCGCCCACGGATGTCGTGCAGGGGGTGCCGGTGCAGCGGATCGGCTGGTCCGGGTCGACGCGGTATCCGATCGCGCCCCAGATCCTGTCGCATCTTGCCGGGGCGGATATCGTCCATGTGCACGCCATCGATTTTTTCTTCGACTACCTGGCGGCGACGCGCTGGCTGCATGGACGGACGCTGGTCGCGTCGACGCATGGCGGGTTTTTCCATACGAAGGCGCTGCGGCAGGTCAAGGCGCTCTGGTTCCAGACCCTGACCCGTGCGTCATTGCATGCCTATAAGCGCATCGTCGCCTGCAGCGTGAGCGATGCGCAGATGTTCGCCCCGATCGCGGGGAAGCGGCTGCTGACCATCGAGAACGGGATCGACCAGCGGAAATTCCGCGCCGCGTCGTCCGCCGCGCCGACGCGCACGATGATCAGTTTCGGCCGCTTCGCGCGGCACAAGCAGATCGACCTGCTTTTTCCCCTTCTCGCGCGGCTGCGCGCGCAAGGGGAGGATTGGCGCCTGATCGTGGCGGGGCGCCCCGCCGACCAGACGGAGGCCGATCTGGCCGAGGCCGCGCGGGCGTCGGGGGTCGCTGAGGCCACGCGCTTCGTGATCGCGCCGTCCGACGACATGTTGCGGAGCCTTTTCGGGGAGGCCAGTTATTATTGCTGCCTTTCGCAGCATGAAGGATTCGGCCTGGCAGCGGTCGAGGCCCTGTCGGCGGGGCTGATTCCCGTGCTGAGCGATATCGTGCCCTTTCGCCGCCTGGTCGAGCAGACGCAGGTGGGGATCGTGCGCCAGGCGCAGGACCTGGACGGGCTGGCGCGGGACATGCGCGACCTGCATCGGCAGGGCGAGGCGCACGTGTCCGCCGCCAGGGCCCGTGCGATCGCGGAATCGTCCCGTTATGACTGGGACGATGTGGCGCGCCGCTATGCCGAGCTGTACAGGTCGGTCCTGCCGGACGGCAGCGCCGCGGTGCCCCAGCCCCTTGCAATGGACGCGGCCCGGGGAGGCACGCTGACCTGATGGCGGCGGAACATGCCGGGCGCATCCGGCATCACCTGGCGACTCTGGCGGCGCTTACGGTCGCGGCCTGGAGTGTACCGGCTCATGCGCAGTTGATTTCGCAATATTTTCCGTCCGACCTGCCGGGCTACTCGTCTCCGGACCAGGCGGATTCCGTCGTCATGCGTCAATTGCTGAGCAACCGGCCCGCCGGCATTCCGGTCGGCAGTTTCATCCTGCGCCCTTCGGCCGCGGTGGCGGGCGGGTACAACACCAACACGCTGGCGGCGCCGCATACCGCGAGCCCGGAATTCGAATTCGACGGCGGGCTGAAGCTGAATTCCAACTGGACGCGCAACGCGCTGGGGGTTTTCGCATCCGTCAGCGACAGGCGCTTTCCGTCGATTCCATTCGCCGATTACACGAACTGGAGCGCGGGGACCGGCGGGTCGGTGGCCCTGGGCAACGACACGCTGGCGCTTGGCTATACCCATTATCAACTGCATCTGTCGTCGATGGATCTGGGCAATTTCGGCGTGTCGCGTCCGGTGCCCTATGACGCCAACGACGTCCGGCTGACCTATACGAAGCTGTTCGGCCGTTTCAGCCTGATTCCGGCGGCGATCTATGAGGATTACACGTTCGGCAGCGCCTTGGGCGGCGGGATCGATACCAGCTATGCCAGCCTCAGCCATCGCCTGGAGACGGGTTCGCTGACGTCGCGCTTCGAACTGTCGACCGGCAATGCGGCGGTGATGATCCTTCGCGGCTCGACCGCGCAATTCACCAACGGGGGCGAGGGGAACGACTATGCCGACGGGGCGGGATTCCTGGGGCTGGACCTGAATGCGGATTCGGTCATCCGCTATCGCCTGCTGGCGGGGGGCGAGACGCGCCATTTCACCCACGGCCCGGCGCCCGCGGTCACCACCCCGACCTTCGAGATCGACACGATCTGGACGCCGCGGCGGCGGGATACGATCAGCATCTATTTCTATCGGCGCATCCTGGACCCGGCCTCGCCCTTTGCGCGGAACCAGACCGTGACCGACGGGCGCGTGCAATGGGACCACGAACTGCGCCGCACGGTCGTCCTGCGCGGCTATGCGGAAGGCGGGATGAGCCAGACCGGGCGCACGGTCGCCGGCACCGCGTCGCGCACGCAGACCCTGTTCAAATTCGGCGTGTCGGCGAACTGGGTGATCAACCGCTATGTCACCGCATCGCTGTCCTATAGCCATGTGAACGATTTTTCCCATGGCGGCCTGCCCCCCGACCCGCTCTTTCCGACGCGGAAGTCGACCTTCGCCAGCAATTATGTCTCACTCGGGTTCAGTTTCGCCGAATGACGCCCACCGCAAGACCGGAGGACCTTGATGACTGCTTATTTTCCGCGCCGCATGCCTTCGCCTGTTCGCATCGTCTGCCTGGCGGCGCTGGCGACGCTGGCCGGCTGCGCCCCCGGGAGCAGCCTGCCGCCGATGCCGCCGCCGGCCAATGTGGCCTATCGGCTGGGGGCGGGCGATCAATTGCGGGTGCTGACCTATAACGATCTGCAACTGACCAACAGCTTTACCGTCGGCGACAACGGGCGGATCGCCTTTCCGCTGATCGGGTCGATCCAGGCGTCCGGCCTGACGACGCATGAGCTTGAGAGTGCCATCACCTCCCGCCTGGTGGCGGAGGGCGTTCTGAACCATCCCAGCGTGTCCGTCGAGGTCACGCAGTACCGGCCGATCTTCGTCCTGGGCGAAGTCGCCCATCCGGGGCAATATCCCTATATGCCGGGCATGACGACGTTGAGCGCGGTGGCGTTGGCGGGTGGCTATACCTATCGCGCGATCACCGATTATGCCGGCGCGGTCCGCTCCGGCCCGGACGGCCAGGCCGCCGAAGGACGGGTGAAGCGCAATTCCCTGCTGCAGCCCGGCGACGTCATAACCGTCTATGAGCGATATTTCTGAATTCCGGCGCGGCGGGCGCGTCGGCGGCGGTGGGCGCCGCCGGGGTGGGCGGGGAATCGTCCTCCATCACTGACAGGTCGGGCACGG
>NZ_JABXXP010000217.1 GCF_013376155.1 Nguyenibacter vanlangensis | reverse complement strand
GTGCGCCCCGACGACAGCGCGACCGCGCGCGACAGCGACCGCCGGATGTCCTCCATGCGGGCCGCCTTGTCTCCGTCGCCCTGCAGCACGATCAGGAACTCCTCGCCGCCGTACCGGCCGACCTCTTCGCCGTGGCGCCGGCCGCGGCGCAGCCTGTGCCCGATCTCGGTCAGCACCTCGTCGCCGGCCAGATGCCCCATCTGGTCGTTGATCGCCTTGAAATGGTCGACATCGGCCAGTCCGATCGCGAGCCCGATCGCCCGATCGGCGCCGGGGGCGTCCGCCTGCAGGCAGGCCTGCAGATGCGCCTGGATGGCGCCCCGGTTCAGCAGGCCTGTCAGGCTGTCCAGCCGCGACTGGCGGACCAGCGCCTCATGGGCCGCGCGGATCTCGGCCGTCTGGCGTTCGACGGTCTCGCGCAGTTTGCGCCGCTGCTTGATCAGCAATCCGACCCGGATGCGCCACAGCCCATAACCCGCCAGCCCGCAGGCCATGATTTCGCCGATCCGTACCTCCGGGCTCTGCCACCAGGGGCGCCCCATGCCCAGCGAAACCGCGACGATCGCCGGTTCCTGGTCGCGTCCGGGATCATAGGCCTGCAGCAGGAAACGATGCGTGCCCGGCGGCAGGCTCGGATAGCGCACGGTGTCCTCGGTCGCCTCGTTCCAGCCTTCATCCACCCCCTCCAGCCTGTAGCGGAAGCGGATCCGGCCCTCGTCACGATAATCCAGCGCGCCGAAGGTCACGCGGAACGGCGCGCGGCTGAAGGCGACCGCGCGGCCGTCATAGGGGGCGTCGCCCAGGGTCATCCGGCTGATCACCGGCCGCAGCGTCTCGGCGCGCCGCAACTGCTCGGGCCGCAGGATATGCGACAGCCCTCTGCTGGTCCCGACCCAGATCGTGCCGTCCGTGTCATCGATCAGGCTGTCCTGGTCCAGATCGTCGGCGATCAGCCCGTCCGCCGCGGTCACGCGGGTCCAGTGCGCGCCGTCGAACAGCGCCAGCCCATGGTCCGACCCGATCCACACCCAGCCCCGATGGTCGACCAGCACGGCATAGGTCATGTCGGTTCCGATCTCCGCCGGGCCGAAGGCGGTCAATGCCGTGATCCGGTCGCCGTCATGCGTCGCGCGATACAGCCCGCCCTGGCCGGTTACCCACAGCGTATGCGCGTCCTGCGCCGCCAGCAGGTTGGGGATGAAATCCGCCTTCGGCCAGCCGGCCCGCGCCACCGTCACGATGCCGTTGCGCCGCCGGACCAGCAGCCTGCGCCCTTCGATCAGCCACAGCGCGCCGTCCCGGTCGATCAGGCCGGACGCATAGGCCCCGCCCATCCCCGGCACCGGAACAGGCGTCGTGTCCGCGCGCGCCGTATCGACCCGCCACGCGCCCGTGTCGGACAGGATCCACATATCATGCTCCCGCCCCGGCAGGATCTTGTTGATGCGGCGCATGTCGTAATCCTGCTGCAGGCCCGTCGCCGGATCCATGCGGGCCAGATAGTCCGGCCCGTCATGCCACAGGCGGCCCCGATCGTCGGCGGCGATCAGGAACGCCGCCTGCGGGATCGCGCGCACGACGCGCCGCGCCGCCGTGTCCAGCGCATCGATCCCGCTGTCGGACGTGATCCAGAGCAGTCCGCCCGGCCGGCGCAGCATCTGCCAGATGATGGCGCCGGACAGCCCGTTCCGCCGGTCGAAATTCTCGAACACGCCGAACCCCCGGGTCAGGATCATCCCGATCCCCGGCACGCCGATCCACAGATTGCGCTGACGGTCGAACAGCACCACGCTCAGCGGCGCCGCGATCGGTTCTCCGTCCAGCATCCGCATCGTCCAGCCGTCGTCGGTACGGATCGCCAGTTCGCCGTCATCGGCCTGGGTCATCAACCTGCCGTCCGGCGTCCAGGCGAGGGTCAGAAAACGCTGGTAGTTCTCATATTGCGTGCCGATATGCGGGACCGGCTCGACCCGCAGCGTGCCGCGCGCCGGGTCGGCCGTGATCAGGCTGCGCAGGGTGCGGGCATACAATACGCCCCGCCCGTCCTCGGCGATGGCGTCCACCCTGCGAGGCGGCGCCAGGGCAGGGACCGGCAGACAATGCAGGCTCCGCCCCGCCAGCACGCACAGCCGGCCGCCGCCCGTGCCCAGCCACAACCGGTCCCGCTCGGCATGCAGGGCCGAGACGTCCGTCAGGGTGCCTTCAGCCAGCCCCAGCACGCTTTCCAGCGTGTCGATCCTGTCTTCGCCCCCGACCCGATGCAGGAACAGCAGCCGGTCGCGGTCGGTCATGACCAGGCCGCCCCGCCAGGGCGCGATCTTGCGGAATTCGTCGCGGCTCAGCGCCGCGTGTGCCGCCACCGGGACGAAATGCAGGCCCAGCACGGGCATGTCCGCCGTGACGGCATGGGCGACATAAATCCGGTCCAGCAGGACCAGGACCAGGTCGCCGCCCGCGGTCATGACGGCGGCCTGCGCCATGCCGCCGACCGGCAGGCCCTGTTCGGGCCCCAGGGGCAGGAACTGCCGGCCGTCGAATGCGAAGAACCCGTGCTGGGTGCCCACCAGCATTTCGCCGTTCGGCAATTGCAGGGCACTCAGCACCGCGGTGTTCGTCAGCCCGGCCGCCATGCCGTAGCGCGTCGCGGCGATCGTCTGGCTCCGTGCCGGTCTCGCGGCGGACAGCGCCAGCAAGCAGCCGAATACGATCGCAAGTGGTTGGAAATATTTATTCTTTAGAAGAAACGACACGTCAGCCGCCCTGCGTCCGGCAGACGCCCGTAAAGAGGGTGTCACTCTGTCCTCCCGTGGAACGTTCGCGACCGGTCCGCTGGCGGCGGGTGGACTCTCTTCGCCGGGTCCGGTGGCAGGCCGGCCGCCGGGCCATGCCTTCGTTGTGCAAAACGGTCCGAGAGTGCGTTGAAAAAGGTTTACTGAAATGAAACGGCCGCATTACCCCCGATCGTGCCGTCCGGGTCAATAGTCATCGTGCAGAACCTGGGGTGCAGAACCTGGGGTGCAGAACCTTGGACGCAGAACCTGGGCAAGGAACCTGGCCGGCCTGCGCGTACCGATGCCCTTATTGCGCGCGTATCGTGCGCGGCGGATCGCTCACGCCATCGCCCCGTTTGCGCGGAGACGGTCCGGAACGCGGCTGATGGGCGTCCGGATGACGGCGCGCGGGATCGGCGTGCCATCGGCATGGAAACGGTCGGGAAACACCTGGTGCGGCGTCTTGCCGATCAGTTCGGCAATGCGCCGTTCGGTGCGGATGGAATTTCCGGGCCGGTGGATCGCCGCGCTGATTGCGTTGGGATTCAACCCCAATTGGCGAGAGATGCTCGCCAAACTGCCATACCGTTTCCTTAGTTCGGCTTTTATATCCTCGACATGCATTGGCCTAACGCATGGCTTTCATGCCATACTGCGTCTCCTTGTGCGAGCCGGGCCGGCGCCAACCGGCCTTTATTTTCAACCCGAGATCAGATGTTGGCGCCTGATCCACATCTCAGAGGATGCTGTGTGAGTTTCTGTATGGCAACTCCAAATAAAAAGTCCGATCTTAAAATTTCTGTAATTAATCCCTGATCGGTGGTTATCCGTTGAAATGTCTAAGAATTTAGAGATTCCATACGGCAACGCTGCCAATATGGCCGGATTCGGCCCCGACGACGCCGGCAGCGACGTAAAACGGCGGGCCGAAAGATTGCGCGCCGCCGTTCAGGCCGCCGGCGGGAATTCCCAAGTGGCAATTCGCGCCCAGATGGCGGTTGGCACGCTCAACAACTACATCGCCGGCCGCGACATGAAGGCCAGCGCCATGATCGCTCTTGCAAGAGCATGCGGCGTGCCGCTCGAATGGCTGGCGGTAGGCGCCGAAACGCCGATGTCCGATGCGTTCCGTCAGCGTCCGGGGCGGACGGCCAGCTTGCAGGACGTGCCCGCGTTCGCGCCGGATTTGATGTTCCATCCTCAATTCGGCGACCGCGAGACGATCCAGGTCAAGTACTTTGATGCAGAACCGTCCCCCGGCGCCGGAATGCAGCCGAACGATTGGGAAGACGGCAGGATCTATACGGTTTCAAGGCATTTCATCGGCAACGTGCTGGGCGCGTGGAGCAGGAATTTATTCTTTGTCCGCATCCAGGGGGACAGCATGCAGCCCTCGATCGATGCCGGGGATACGCTTCTGGTCAATTACACGCCCGCCCCGTTCGTCCAGTCGGTCTATGTCGTTGCGGTTCAAGGCCTGCTGATGGTCAAGCGCCTGTCGATCAAGGACCCGGAAACCCTCAGCGTCGTCAGCGACAACCCGCGATACGCGTCCTTCGACGTCCCGATCCGGCGCATGACCTGGTCGGCCGATGACGACAGCGCCCAGCTTCGCCTGATCGGCCGCGTCATCGGCCGCTTCCATCTGAATGTCTGAGCGGCGATGGCAGGCCTCCGGATGATCCTCCGATCGGTCCAAAGGCACCGGCGGGCGTTCCGGTGGGCTTGCGGCGCCGGCTGCGTGGTGGCGCTCCTGCTGCTCGGTCCGCGCGCGCATCCCTGGCGGGGACAGGTCTCCCTGCCGCCGGT
>NZ_JABXXP010000216.1 GCF_013376155.1 Nguyenibacter vanlangensis | reverse complement strand
AATTGCGGCCACTGCGCCTGGAACGCGCCCGCTTCCTCGTCTCGCTCCCCGCCCTGCCGCCCGAGGGCTGGAATGCCAGGGGCCGCGAACAGGCCGCCTTCCTCATCGCCGCCAATCCCGGCCAACCGCCCGGCCCGCTGGCCAAGGTCGCCTCGGGCGGCGAATTGTCCCGCCTGATGCTGGCGCTCAAGGTCGTGCTGACCGGCCGCTCCGCCGTCCCCACCCTGGTGTTCGACGAAGTCGATTCCGGCGTCGGCGGCGCCACCGCCTCGTCCATCGGCGAGCGTCTCTTCCGCGTCGGGCAGGACGTCCAGGTCCTGGTCGTCACCCACAGCCCGCAGGTCGCCGCCCGCGGCAACGCCCATCTGCGCATCAGCAAGACCGTGACGAAGGGCCGAACCGAAACCCGGGCCGAACCGTTGTCCCCCGCGCAGCGGCGCGAGGAAATCGCCCGCATGCTGGCCGGCGACACGATCACCGAGGCCGCGCGGGCGGCGGCGGATTCCCTGCTCCGGGGGTAAGGCCCATGGGAACGAAACAGACGAAACAGATGTCGCACACGCAAGCCGCCCCCAATCCGGCGACCCCCGATCCGGCACCCCCCGATCTGGCAACTCCCGATCTGGCAACCTTGCCCCCGGACGCGCTCTCCGAATCCCAGGCCGCCGCCGAACTCGAACGCCTCGCCGCGCGGCTGCACGACCTGGACCGCGCCTATTACGAACAGGACGCCCCCGCCGTCTCCGACGCCGAGTATGACGCGCTGCGCCGGCGCAACCTGGCGATCGAAACCCGCTTCCCCGCGCTGCGCCGCGCCGACAGCCCCTCGCTGCGCGTCGGCGCCGCCCCCGCCGCCGCGTTCGGACGGCACCGCCACCTTGTGCCGATGCTCTCGCTGGACAACGTCTTCAACCGCGAGGATTTCGAATCCTTCATCGCCCGCGCCGTCCGCTTCCTCGGCCTGACCGAGGAGCAGTCGCGTACCCTGCGCTTCGTCGCCGAACCCAAGATCGACGGGCTGTCGATCAGCCTGACATACGAACACGGGGTCTTCGTCCGCGGCACCACCCGCGGCGACGGGACCGAGGGCGAGGACGTCACCGCCAATCTGCGCACCCTGCGCGACCTGCCCCAGCGCCTGCGCGGCCACGCCCCCGCCCTGATCGAGATCCGGGGCGAGGTCTTCCTCTCCAAGCCCGCATTCCTGGCCATCAATGCCGACCAGGCGGCCGCCGGGCAGAAACCGTTCGCCAACCCGCGCAACGCCGCCGCGGGCTCGCTGCGCCAGCTCGACCCCGCGATCACCGCCCGGCGCCCGCTCTCGCTCTTCGCCTATGCCCAGGGCTTCGCCTCCGACCGACTGGCCGGCACCCATTGGGACTATCTCGACCGGCTGCGCCATTGGGGGTTCGCGGTCAATCCGCTGTCGCGCATCGTCGAAAACGCGCACGCGGCCGAGGATTTCATGGAAACCATCGCCCGCGAACGCTCGGGCCTCGCATACGACATCGACGGCGTGGTCTATAAGATCGACGACCTGGCCCTGCAGGACCGGCTGGGCTTCGTCGGCCGCGCGCCGCGCTGGGCGATCGCCTGGAAATTCCCCGCCGAACAGGCCATCACCCGCCTCACGCGCATCGACATCCAGGTCGGCCGCACCGGGGCGCTCACCCCCGTCGCCATCCTCGAGCCGGTCAATGTCGGCGGCGTCATCGTCACCCGCGCGACCTTGCACAACGAGGACGAAATCACCCGCAAGGATATCCGCGAGGGTGACCTGGTGCAGATCCAGCGCGCCGGCGACGTCATCCCCCAGGTGCTCGGAATCGTCCCGCCCCGCCCCGGCGAGGCGCCGCGCGCCGAACCGTTCCGCTTCCCCCATGAATGCCCGATCTGCCATTCCCGCGCCGAACGTCCCCCGGGCGAGGTGGTCTGGCGCTGCACCGGCGGCCTGACCTGCCCGGCGCAGATCGTCGAACGGCTGATCCATTTCGTCTCGCGCGACGCCTTCGACATCGACGGGCTGGGCGAGCGCACCATCACCGAATTCTACCAGGACGGCCTGATCCGCACCCCGGGCGACATTTTCCGCCTGCCTGAGCACGAGGCCGAAATCGCCGGCCGCGACGGCTGGGGCGAAGTCTCGGCCCGCAATCTCAGCAACGCCATCCGTGCCCGCCGGACCATCCCGCTGGCCCGCTTCATCTACGCATTGGGCATCCGCCGCATCGGCGCCAGCAATGCCCGCCTGCTGGCCCGCCATTACGGCGCCTATGCCCATTGGCGCGACCAGATGCTGCGCGCGACGCAGATCGGCTCGGACGAACGCCTGGCCCTGGGCTCGATCACCGGCATCGGCACCGCCATCGCCGACGAACTCGCCGCCTTTTTCATGGAACGGCACAATCTCGACACGCTGGCCGACCTCGCCGCCATCCTGACGATCGAGGACGAGGACATGCCCGCCCAGGGCCACCTGTCTGGCAAGACCATCGTCTTCACCGGCACGCTGACCACCATGACCCGCCCCGAGGCCAAGGCCGTGGCCGAACGGCTGGGCGCGCGCGTCACCGACAGCGTGTCGAAGAAGACCGACCTGGTTGTGCTCGGCGCCGATGCCGGCTCCAAGGCTCGCAAGGCCGCCGAATTGGGCATCGACACGCTCGACGAGGCCGGATGGCGCGAACTCGCCGGCATGCCGCCCGCCTGATCCGCGGCCGCCCCCTTCTGGCTCGTCTCCTTCTGGCCCGCCCCCCTTCTGGCCCCACGGCGGCATTCTGCGCTATCCTGCGCGCAATGAAAAAACCCGCCGCCGGGACACGCCGTCCCCTCCATCCGTCCCGGCCCGCCGCCGACCGCGGGGCATGCCGTCACACCCGGTCGCCGGCTTCCACGCGAAAGGCACGGCCATGATCCTGCTCGCGGGCCTGCTTGCCATCATCCTGCTCATCGCGGTCAGCATCCTGATCTCGCTGTCCGAAATCTCCTTCGCCGCGGCGCGCGAGGTCCGGCTGCGCACCCGGGCCGAGGCCGGCGACACCAGGGCCGCCAATTTCCTCCGCCTGCGCCGCAACAGCGGCCAGGTCATCACCGTGCTCCAGATCTGCCTCAACGCGGTGGGCGTGCTGGGCGGCGTCATCAGCAGCGAACTCATCACCCCGCCGCTGGCGCAAATCCTGGGCGCGGCCGGCATGCGGGCCGCGCTGGCCGACCATGTCGCCTCCACCGCGTCCTTCCTGCTGGTCACCGGCCTGTTCGTCCTGTTCGCCGACCTGCTGCCCAAGCGCATCGCCATGAACGCGCCCGACCGCGTGGCGCTGGCCATCGGCTGGTTCCCGGCACTCGCGCTGCGGCTGTTCTATCCCTTCGTCTGGATCTTCTCGAAAATCGCCGATTTCATCCTGCGCGCGCTGAAAATCCCGGCCGCCTCGACGGTCGAACCGGTCACGCCCGAGGATCTGCGCGCGATCCTGGCCGCCGGCACCGCCTCGGGCGTCCTGCTCGAGCAGGAACACCAGATGATCCAGAACGTGCTGGGCCTGCAGGACCGCTCCGTCACCTCGGCCATGACCCCACGGGACGAGATCGTCTTCCTCGACGTGCAGGAAAGCGCCGAAAGCCAGCGCGACAAGGTCCGCGCCAAGCCCTATTCCCGCTACCCGCTCTGCGACGGCGGGCTGGACAACGTCATCGGCTCGATCCGCGCCGAGGACGTGCTCGCCGCGGTGGTCGAGGAACCGCCCGCCGCCGAAGCCGCCCCGGGACAGATCTACCGCATGCGGCGCGACGTGCTGTCCCTGCCCGACACGCTCAATCTCTGGGACACGCTGGCCCAGTTCGACACCCATGGCGCGGGCTTCGCCCTGATCGTCAACGAATACGGGCTGGTGGTCGGGCTGATCACCTTCAAGGACATCATGGGCGCGCTGATGGACGGGCTGGCCAACCCGTTCGAGGAACAGGCCATCGTCCGCCGCGACGAGAATTCCTGGCTGATCGACGGCGCCGCCCCCATCGGCGACGTGATCCGCGAGCTCGGTATCCCCGCGCTGCCCGACAGCCATAATTTCGATACGATCGGCGGCCTCGTCATGCACCGCCTGCGCCGCATGGCCCGCAAGGCCGACCGGGTCGAGGCCGCGCATTTCCTCTTCGAGGTGGTCGATGTCGAAGGCTTCCGCATCAACCAACTCCTCGTCACCCGCCGCCCCCGCCGCCCGGAAACCGACCAGCGCCCCGCGACTGACACTTAATCACGCGGAATTATGCGGACTTTTAATTATAGTCCGGAATGCCCGGCATGGTGACAAAGCCGGGCAGCCCCCGCACCGCCCGCGCCCAGCGCCGCAGCGCCGGATGGAATTCATGCCCCGCGCCCCGATCGTGGCTTACCCAGTCGCGGCTCAGCGCAAAGGACGGAAACAGCATCACATCCACGATGCCGGGCGCATCGCCCACGAACCATGTCGCCCCGTCCAGCCGCCGCCGCGCCATATGGTCCTCCATGATCCGCAGCGCCGCCACCCCCGCCCGGCACAGCCCCGCCACATCACCCCCGTCACCGAACAAGGCCGCCCGCCG
>NZ_JABXXP010000215.1 GCF_013376155.1 Nguyenibacter vanlangensis | reverse complement strand
CGCGTCCTGGTGGCGATCAGCGACGCCTACGACGTCTCGGATGTGGAGCTGCACAAGACCTACGCCGCGAACCAGGCGAATGTCTATGTGCGGTCGGGTGTCCGGGAAAGTTTCGGCTTCTTCATGCGCAACTTCCCGGACATCACGGTGAAGGAGCTGAAAGAGCCGACAAGTTTCATGGCCCATGCGGCCCGGATGGCGCCCGTTCGCGAGGCATTCGCCCGCATGATGGACAGCGAGGGCATTCTGTTCCGGGACGCGCATACGCCCCTCATCTGCAATCATGCAAATCGCATCGTCCGCCAGGCCGCGGACGTTCGCGACGCCGTCCTGTCGATCATCGATTGCGTTATGGAATCACGCTGGACCGCCGATAATTGCGAGCATGTCGGTGGAAACGTCGTGATCGAACTCGGCCAGGGCGGAAAATCGGTCCAGCTTCTGGTGGACAACGGACTCACCCTGCCGGCGATCGCCTATGCCGGCGGCCAGAAGGATACGGATGCCCTCGTGGCGGCCGCGACCCTGCTGCATGAGGTCGGCGGCATCGCGGCCCGCGACGCAGAAGGAGCGGTGAGCCTCCAGGAGGGTGATCTGGCCGTCCTGAGGCAGATGTTCGGCGTGCCGGCGTGCTATCCCTTGGTAAAGGAGTTCCTGGTCCGGGAGTTCACCCGCCTGATCGCGGGCTTTCAACTCGCCTCCCGCAAGTCCATCCCCCGGCCATTGCGCCGGTTCCTGGAAATCTACCAGCACACATCCGCGGCCCGCGACGATCTCGACCTTGCTGGAGGGGAACTCGCACTCCAGGTGCAGGCGAAGAAGACCGTCGTAGGAGACAGCCATACGCTGGGCCGCGTGACCACGGAGATCAAGGTACTCAAGCCGGACGGCTCGGTGACGGACCGGTGCTCCGCCGGCCGCTGGACGCCGGAAGCGCTGGTCTTCTATTTCAGCCGTCTGGACGGCGTTCCGGTCCTGGATCTGATCCGCAGCGCCCGCCGCATGGCCGAGCATCACGAGCAGGTCGCATCGCTCTACGGCACGTTCGCCTCGGTGCTGTCGCTTGACGTCGGTGCCGAGACCGCGGGGCGGGAGCCGATCGGCGTGATGTCCCCGCAGGCGGTCGCAACGCTTCAGATCCTCCACCAGCTTTCGATGCTGCTGCTGCTGCGGGTGGAACGTCCGGCCATCTTCATGTCCCACGACTATTACCATGCGGGCGGTGATCTCCTCGGCTGGTGCGTTGCGCTCTGTGCAGCGGATGCGCTGGACGTCGAGGATGCGGTCGCGCTCTATGCCAATCACTTGCGCGGCGTGACGGCGTCGGACGCAAATCCGACGGACGGGATCGGCGATATTCTCGGGCGCCTCCGCGAGGCCGCCTCGCCGCTCGTTTCCGTCACCGGTGTCCCTCTGGCGGCAGCCAAGGACATCGCGACGGCGACGCGGCATCTGTTCGAACAGCCGGCATTCGACGCGCGGCGCCGCTATCTCCGTCTCAATGGGGACGTCCAGATCGTCTGCCTCGGCTCGGATCCGGACCAGGAGACATTCGATACGGCGCCTTACGGGAGCGCGGTCACCATCGTGGCCACACCGGAAGAGATTGCGCAACGCAGCCACAGCGCGTCCCTGGAAGCCCTGGAACATGGATGCGTGTCGTCCCTTACCGACGACAACCAGCGCGTGCTGCATTTCGCCCGGGGGCGAAAGATCCTGAGCAGCACCGTCTTCTCCTACATCAAACTTGGCGAGCGCGTCCTGGGGTTCGGAAAGGGCGGCAGCGAATCCATGACGATGTTCGTCACCGCGGAGGACCATCATGCAGCATGAAAATGTCATCGTTCGGAAGATCCTGAGCGAAGCCCTGATCGCCGTTGGCTGGAATCCGGAGGGGACCGGCGTCATGCTGCCTCCCTTTACCAAGGCCAAGAGGCAGGCCGAGTTCCTGCAGGCCTTGCCGGATCCGGCGCGCCGCTACTTTCCGCGCGTGTTCGATATCCTCGAACGCGAGATCCCGGTGCCGACCCATTATCTCAAGGAAACCGATCGGCCCACCTTCAAGGAACTGATCTATGAGATGAGCTTCGTGCCGGGAGAGGAGGTCAGCCGTTACGTCGAGCGCTGCAGCCCGCCGCCGGCGATCGTGGCCCGTATCTACGAGCAGATCGCCATCGTGTTGCGCAACGACGTGCACAGCCTGCGGCGCACGGCGTCGCCGGGCGAAACGCTGGAGGCGTCCTATTTCCGCAAGATCGAGGATCGCCTGGACCTGTGCCGGCGCACCGCGCCGAATACCTTCAATGAGAAACTTCTCGATACCGGACATATCGTCATCAATGGGGTCCGCTACCGGAACTTCCGGACGATCCTGGGCATCCTGCGGGAAAACGCGGCCTATTGCGATGTGCTGGAGCCGCGCTTCCACGCCCTCGTCATGGGGGACACCAACACCGAGAACATCAAGATCAACAACCTGGCGCCTCTGCTGCGGGCCCAGGCGCTGATCGAAGGAAACGCGCCGGATGCCGAAATCGAGGCCGCGCTGGACGCCATTACGGCGGTGTCGATCGATCTGCGGTTCCTCGATCCGCGCGCGATCGGCTTTGACAGCGAGGGTGCCGAGACGCGCGACGACCCGATGTATGACAACAAGCCCTGGCACAATTCGCTCGGTCATTACGACGAAGTGCATCACGAGCGTTTCGACCTGTCGGTTTCGGTCGGGGAAGGGCAGACACCCGAGATCGAGATCCGCTACGAGCCGGGCAATCCGTATGAGCGGTCCTACAGGGTCGAGGACCTGACCGAACGTAACATCGACATCGACGAGCGCCCCGATGTCACGGGCATGGAGCGCTATTTCGCGCCGGTGATGCGCAAGCTCTACGATCTCGACAATCCGCATTCCGCGGCGGTTGCCGAGGATCCGAACTGGCTGGTCCGGTTCGTGTTCATGATGGGGGCTCATTTCACCGCCATGCCGCCCTTCCATTTCCAGATGGAACTCGACGGTACTCTGGTCGATTCGTATCTCGTGCAGCGGCGTCCGGTGGCCATCTTCTGCGAAGGCATCCGCTGGCTGAACTGGTCGCTCGAAATGCTGGAGGGCAAGCGCCGGAAATTCCTGGGCGTCCCCGTGCCGGATTATGCGGCGGCGTCTCCGTCCAGGGCCACATTGGCTGATACCGTGGACGCATAGCGGCCGGACCGGTCTTTCACTCGATACCCCAGGGTCATATCCGTACACGGATATGACCCTGGCCTCTTGTTTTGGCGGGCATCTTCACGCGATCGAACGATTCCGCCCGATCGCCGCCCCGCTCCAATCTCCTGTCGGACACGGTTGCCGGCCGTTGAGCCTCCTGGAAGGAAGAATGTGATGGTCACAACTCCCAATCCCGCGCTGTCGCGCCTCGGCATGGCGGCTTTGGCGCCCGAATCGCGAGTCATCTCCACGCCCTGGAGCCGTATGGTCCGGGGGCTCGCCCTTGGCCAGTATCCTGTCGATTATAATGAATCCCTCGCGTCCGTCGTCGGCCAGGCGAAGGACATCCTGCTGCGCAGGATTTCCAGGCCCCAGGGCTATCTGCTGTTCGCGCTGCTTCTGGCCGATCTGGCGGTCGAGGTGTGTCGTCCGGGCGCCAAACCGGATGGCGACGGGCTCAAGGCCAGCGCGGTCAGGCTGATGGATGCGCTGCGCGCGGAGAAGAATCCCTATTATGCCGTCGTCGGCGGCGGCATCCTGTTCGACGCCTTTGCCAAATTGCGTCTCGATGTGTCGTTGCTCGTCAATGCCGAGTGCGATTTCGCCGAGGAAATGCTGGCGGCGGTCGATCGGATTCAGCCCGACCAGATCAAGGACGAAAATGCCGGGAACCACGGCGAATACGAGAAGCTGTTCGCCTACACCTCGCTCTTCCTGGGCATGGGGCAGGCAGGGCTGGAGAGGAAACTGATCGAAGGCCGCCGCAATTACGTCAGGGAGGCTCTCGGCCTGATCCAGACGGTCCCATCTCCCTTCTTCAAGGGGCGCGGCTGCTCGATGCTGTTCTCGGTGCTGTCGGCCATCGGGCTGGACGGCATGATCTTCGATGACGGCACCGACTTCATGAAGGAGGTGCTGGACTATGTCGATCGGGATGACGAGATCAGCTTCCCGCTGCGCTTCCCGCAGCCGATCTCGCCGGCCTATGTCAAGATCTACCCGCGCGTGACCATGCTGAACGCGATCGCGGTCTCGGGGCGGACATCCTATGCGACGATGGGGCACGATCGGCTGGCTGAGCTGAAGCCGCTCTGGGCCGAGCTGGAGCCGCCGGAGAAGATGCATCAGGGGCTGTATTACCTCATCGCGCTGCATAATCTCGGCAAGATGTCGCAGGAGATCGGCGGCGAGGGCGCAATCGTCGACGAACTGGTCCACTATCTCGATGTCGTGGACCCCGGCGCGAATTTCTTCCTCAACGGTTTGTCGCATGCCTATATCGTGGAAACCGCGATGGTGACGGGACGGCTCGACGCGATCTCCGGCCGGGCGATCGACCGGATTGCCGATTGTTTCGTGCGCATGGACGCAACCCCGCTCGACCGTGTCAGCCGTGCCTATCCGTTCGCCTA
>NZ_JABXXP010000214.1 GCF_013376155.1 Nguyenibacter vanlangensis | reverse complement strand
GTATCGCGCCGCGTCCCGCCATCCCGGCCTTCCGGCGGAGCGGCCGGACAAGCACGCGCCTCTTTGCCACACGCCGGATCGCACGACACCGCCACGCGGCCCGGCTGCGCCAGGTTCGCAACATTGCGGAAATTCTGCGCCGCCAGGTTCAGAACAGCATAAAGCCGGCCATAGGGCGATTGCGCGCTCCCGGGCACCGGCAGCCACGGCATGACCGCCGCACACACCCCGCACAGGGCCGCGACATCGACCAGATACCCCACCGGCACCAGAGACAGCACTGTGTGAAAGATCGTCGCCTGATCCATGATATTCCCCATCCGTTAAAATTCATGACCCGCGAGAACGCCGATCGTCACGCCGCGATCGCGGTGGCGAAGGCCGCGACATGCACGCTGTCCACACCCCCGGCACCCAGGGCGGTGTTATAGACACGCTTCCAATACACGCAGAGATTTTCGGCACTCCTCGCGTCCGGCAACGGGCCCGGATCGAAACGGTATTTCACCCGCGCCATCGCGCAGGCATAGCGCAGATTGCCGATAAGCTGGCGCATGCGCGGAATGTCCGAACAGGTCATGCGCCGCAGCCGGGTTTCCAGCTCGGCATGCGCCGCGTCGTCCGTCAGCATGCGCCACAGCGCATCATGCGTCGCGGGCTCCATCTGCCACAATCCCAATGCCGGGCCGCCCCCTTCCTGCACCAGGCGCGCCGCGCGCGATTCCACCAGCGCCGTGCCGGTCAGCAGATTGACCGCCGCCGGCCCGCCCAGGCCCAGCCGATCCAGGGTCGGCGCCACGACCCGCCATTTCAGGTCCGCCGCATCCAGTCCGCCCATCACCACCCCCGCATCAACCGGTCCAGCCAGTCCGAAAAGGGCTGATAGCCCAGCAGGGCCGACACCACGCCCCCGACGGCCAGACCGATATTTCGAATCAACTTCACGCCGCCTGCGATTTCCGCATTCATGCGGATCAGCGTTCGCTGCGATTCCGCCAGCGGCGCCGTGGTTTCGGCAATCGCCGCGCGCATCTCGCGGCGCAGCTCGACGATCGCCTGGCGCGTCTGCTCCACGTCACGATCGGCGCGACGGTCCTGATGCGCGCCGCGCGCGCGCCCCTCGGCCGAAATCTCGGCCAGCTTCATCATCATGTCCTGCTGCCCGTGCTCCAGGCGCCCGATCCGCGCGTCATGCCGGCGCAGCGTCTCGGCCGTCCCGGCCGGGTCCGGGACCGGATTTCCCCCATCCATCGCCTCTCCTTGCTTTTTTGCGGCCATCCCGTCCGGCGCCTATCCGCCGACGCCGGTATAGATGATCTTGTTCAGCATCATGGCCGGCGGCATATTCTGACTGTTGCCCGATCCAGCCGTAGAAATCGAAATTCCGGTGGTGCCCGACCCGATCGTCACCCCCGTGCCGGACGGCGTCGTCTGGGCGGTCGCCGTCTCCTCGACATCGCCGCCGCCGGCAAAGATCGCCGATATTTCCCCACCCGATCCCTGCGGCACGACGAAGCCCGATCCATGATTGGGCTTGTGGTCATGGCCCGGATCGGTGATCGCATGGCTATGGCCCGGGTCGGCGACCGCGTGGCTGTGCGCCGCCGCCATCTGACTGCCGCCCGGCGCACCCAGTTGCACGCCATTGACGCCTGATCCGGCCATCGTGACCTGATTGGCGGCGCTGCCTCCCATATTATCGACGCCGAAGCTCGCCCGGCCGCGCAGGTCCGGCAGAGCGAAGCTGGTCACCCCGTCACCAGCTCCGAAAATCGTGCCGATCGCGGCGAACAGGGCCGCATAGGTCGCGCGGCTGATCGCCTGACCGTAACAGAGCAGCCATCCGGGCGGCGCCGCCGCCCCGGCGAAGTCGCACACGGCCCCGACCGGCACCGCCCCGGCCACGCCGGCCGAGGCCCCGACCGGGTCCATGGTCCAGACCTGGTTGCCGTTCGCATCCGCCAGGACCACCGCATAATCCGGAGCGCCCAGCAGGAAGATATTGCCGAACTGCCCGCTCGAATCGGCGATGACCGGATTCGGATTGGGAATGGTCAGGCCCGCATCGGCATAGGTCGCCTGCGGCGTCGTGGTCCCGGTCTGATAGAACGACAATTGCGCGCCCGCGCGGGGCAGCCCCGTCGCATCGACGCTGAAAACATTGGGCCACACAAAGCGGGCGGCTGAACCGGGCATGCACCAGACTCCCCACACACCCCGTACGGCCGGGGCGCGGATTCATGCGGGCGGTGCCTGTGCCCTGATGACCGATCCTAACCGATCGCGATATCCTCCGGCAATTCCACATCTCATCCGAAAACGTCGTACCCTCCGCCATTGTCCGCCCCCAGCCCCAGCACGTTTCCCAGCACGCCCGGACCGGTGGAGCCGCCACCCAGCAGGGCCAGCGCATTGCCCAGCCCCGACATCAGCGCCGCGTTCGACGTCGTGGCGCCACGCGCCTGGGCCGCCCCCATGCCGCCCAGCGCGTTCAGCATCGTGGTCGCAGCCGCATTGCCCTGGCTGCCGATCTGCCCCGCGGCGGCGCTGCCCATCCCCGCCAGACCCGACAAGGCGTTCATGTAATTGCCGAATTGCTGGCCGGCATAATTCTGCGCATAGCGTTGCAGCGCATTCATCTGCCCGCCCGACAAGGCCAGGCCCCGCGCCGCCGCCGACTGGTCCAGCGCCTGCTCGCCCTGCTGCAGGGGAAACTGGTAATAGGGTGTCTGGCTGAAGGCCTGGTACGCCGCCGCCGCGCCATCTCCCTCGCCGTCTCCCTGGCCGCCCGGCCCGCCCGGCAATCCCAGCAGGCCGGCGAGGCTGTACAGCGCATTCGTCCCTGCCCCGACATAGGGCGACAGGTTCTGTTCCGTCTGGTTATAGACATTCTGCTGGAATTGCTGCGCCTGGTTATAGGCGTTCGCCTGCGCCCGCGCCGCGCCCGACGCCGCATCCGCCCCCGTGATCCCGCCCGCGATCGAGCCCAGGGCCGATAGCCCCCCACCGATTGCCGTCACCATGATCCGATCCACTTCCCGAATTGACGTTCCATTTCCACCCAGCCCAGCCGCCGGAAGATCGGGCCGACATCCAGCGACCGCCCGGTCGGGGCGACATGGATCTTCGTGCCCGCGATCATCCGCCGCACGCCGCGCGCCGCCAGCGTCCGTTCCGCCTCGCGAAACAGGCGAATCCCGGCCGTCCAGCGCCGATAGGCCGGCCGCACGTAATACAGATCGAAAAAGGCATGGCTGGTGCCCCGGTGATGCAGATGCGGCCAGACCAGCGCCACCAGATAGCCCGCCAGCACCCGCCCCTCGCGCATCGTCAGCACGTGCAACGCGCCGGCCTGTTCCAGCCGGGCATAGGTCTCCAGGTCCGGATCCAGCGGCACGCGCTCCTGCTCCAGCGCGACCTCGCGGAAATGCGCCTCCCACAGGCTCCGCATCTCCAGCAGGACCGCGCTCCACGCCTCGACGCCATACCGGGTCACGACAGCACCACCTGCAGCCCGCCGGCCGTGATCGTCAGCGCGTTCGCCGCACCGGCCAGCACGGCGATCGCATCGCCCGGGCCCAGCACTTTCCCGATTTCATTCGGGCTGTTCCAGGTCTGCCCGGGCAGAACGGCCTGGTTGAAGGTCGTGGCATTGGCCGGGCCCGCGCCGGCGCCCGACGGCACCAGATAGATGCTGGCCTGCACCGCGACGATGCCGGTATTGCAGATGCTCAGGCTGTCGATACGCGAATACACGCCCGCCGGCGACGTATAGATCGGCGTCGTCGATGCCGGAACATATTGGGCGGGAATCAGGGCAATCGGCTGAACGGACATGGCACCGCAATCCTGCGTCGCATCCCCGAAGGGATATCGGATGGAGGGCGGTGCCTATGCCCTTATTTCGAATAATCTATTTCATAAATGGCGATAGTTCAATAACATGAAAACGACCCGGCTCGCCGTCCTCACTCACCCGCAAAAAGCGATCGACGCGGACAAAACATTTCCGTTCGACCCGCTGAATGTCAGCGTCTGCATGGTCCCCCGGGAGGCCGCGCTGAAATTATAGAAGGTCGCGTTATTGGAGGCATTCCCGCCCTGCTGCACGACATTGGACAAGCCCGACGTCGCGCTCTGGTAGGCAATCGCATTCCCCGATCCGTACATGCCGTAATAGGCGCATCCGGCGGGCGCGAATGTCGGGGCGGTTTCCGGGTTCCCGGAATAATTCGTCCCTTCCGTGACATATATGTTTCGAAGACCGGAAACCTCCACAAGCTCGATGTTATAGTTTCCCGATGTTCCGTTGACCGTGATGGAGGTCTGCGCACTCGTCACCGGCGCGGCCATGACGACGAACGACACCGCCGACAGGCTGCTCCTGTCCAGGAACACCGTCTGGCTTCCATTGAAGTTCGGCGCGGCGCTGCCCCCATATCCGATCGCCACGACGGTATTGCCCACGGTCGTGGCTTGCGGCATCGTGACCGTTATGCTGCCGGACGACGACCGGCCATAGGCCCGCTGCACCTCCGTCGGCGCGACGCTTCCCCCGCCCAGCGGCGCGGCCCATGTCCCGTCGGCGCGCAGGTAATTCGCCGTGCCGCCGCCGCTGGC
>NZ_JABXXP010000213.1 GCF_013376155.1 Nguyenibacter vanlangensis | reverse complement strand
GGCCAGGATGTCGCCGAACGAATAGATCGCGCTTTGCCGCCCGTCGCGGCGCACCGCGCTGACGAAGGTGCCGCGCCCATGGCGGCGGACCACCAGGCCGCGTTCGGCCAGGTGGGCCAGCGCCTGGCGGATGGTGATCCGGCTGACATCGTAGAGAGCGCAGAGTTCGGCCTCGGACGGGAGGCGATGGAGAAAGCGCGGGTCGTGGCCGATATGCCGGCCGATATCGGCCGCCACCTGCAGATAGAGCGGATCGGGGCTGGCGCTGTCGAGAGCGGCGGCGAAGGCGCGCGGGCTTGTCGGCATGGGGGACTCGCGATCGTTGCTGAATGGGATTGAAATGGCGCCGAAGTTGTTATAGGACATCATATAACAACATGAGACATCTTGCCGCGAGCGAACGCCAAAAGCCCGCGCCCTGTCAATGTCGCGCCCATAACCATGCCCTTCCCTCCAGGATTGCCTTCAGGACCCGATGATGAAACGCTGCCTGCTTCTTGTCGCCACCGCGCTGGCCAGTGGCGCGATGCCCGGTCTGGCACATGCCGATACCCGCGATACCCAGGATGCCGCCCATCGGGGTGCTGCCGTGTCCGCCCCGCCGCGTGTCGCGTCCGCCGCGGGGAAAGGCAGGAGCGGCGCAAAGGCGGCCGAGGAGATCAGCGTGGTGCGGCAGAGCGTGGGCGGCGGCCGCATGACGGTGCAGAACGGGGTGCGCAATCGCAGCGAGGTCACGCGCGATTTCATCGCCAAGCAATCGCCGACGCCGAACGTGTTCCGGCTGATGGCGAGCATGCCGGGGGCGAACGTGGCCAGCGCCGATCCGTACGGCATGGTCAGCGGCAACATCACCGTACGCGGCATGAACAGCGACCAGATCGGCTTTACGCTGGAAGGCGCGCCGCTGAACGATATCGGGTCCTACATGGCGTTTCCGACCGAATGGGTGGATTCGGAGAACCTGAGCCAGGTGACGATGCAGCAGGGGTCGGCCAACCTGGATTCGCCGGTCATCGGGGCGTCGGGCGGGATTACGACCATGAGCCTGATCGATCCGGCCGAGACGTTCGGCGGCACGGTCGCGGGGTCATATGGTTCGTACCATACGCACCGGGAGTTCGTCCGGCTGAATTCGGGCCTGATCGGCCATTCGGGCGTGCGGGCGTTCGTGTCCTGGTCGCACCTGGAGGAGCCGCATTTTCGCGGCGCAGGCGACGACCACAAGCAGCATGTCGATTTCAAGATGCTGAAGGAGTGGGATGGGGGGAGCCGCAGCAGCCTGGTCCTGACCTTCGACGATTCGATGAAGGTGGCCTATCTGTCGCCGACGCTGGCGCAATGGCAGCAATTGGGGCGCGACGCGAACTATGCCGAGAATTACGCGCCGAACAGCACCAGTTACTGGAAGCTGCATCAGAGCCCCTATCGCGTCATCGTCATGAGCGCGCCGCAGAAGATCGTGATCAGCGACCATGTGGGCCTGGACGTCACGCCCTATTTCTACTGGAATTCCGGGACCATCGCCTCGGCGTCGGTCCTGTCGGAAAGAGCGGTCTATGCCGGGACGCGGCGCTATGCCATCGATCTGAACAATAACGGGGTGATCGGCGACCGGGTGCTGATGTACACGCCGTTTGGCACGCCGTACGTATACCGGCCGGGCGTGGTGTCGAAGATCCATGTCGATTTCGGACATCACAGCCTGGTCTTCGGCGATTGGTACGACTGGTCGCGCGAGCGCATGGTCAACCCGTACAGCATGATCGGCGCCAATGGCGGGCCGGCGAATGTCTGGGGATTCCAGGGCAACGTGACGCTGCCGGACGGGACGCGGCTGGCCAGCTATGACAATCTGACGGTCACCCAGGTGAATTCGCTGTTCTTCGGCGACAGCTATGCGGCGCTGGGCGACAGGCTGCACCTGGAGGCGGGCATCAAGGAAACCATGGTGGCGCGCACCGGGTACAATTACCTGCCCGGCGCGCAGTACCGCAGCGGCACCAATGCGGCGGTCACCACGCCGAACCTGGGCGGGCGCTACCGGTTCGACGCGCATCACCAGATCTTCGGCGGCGTGGCCACCAATTTCCGCACGCCGACGCTGAACGCGCTGTACAACACCTATAGCGCCAGCACGGGGGCGATCACGACCCTGGCCAATCCCGGACAGAAGACCGAATATTCCATCGAGGAGGAAATCGGCTATCGTTACCAGGGCGATGTGCTGAACGGGTCGGTGACGTTCTTCAACTATAATTTCACGAACCGGCAGGTGGCGACGCAGGTCGTCATCAACAACGCGCAGATCACCCAGAACATCAATGCGGGCGGCCAGACCTCCCGCGGGGTGGATGTCGAACTGGGAACCCGGCCGTGGCACCATTTCCGGCCCTATGTCTCGGCCGAATACCTGAACGCGCGGATCGACAGCAATTACCAGGTGGGCGCCGATTTCCTGCCGACGCGGGGCAAGCAGGCGGTGCGCAGCCCGAACGTGCAGGCGGCGGTCGGGCTTGATTACGATGACGGGACCTATTTCGCGGGGGTGCAGGTCAAATATGTCGGACGGCAGTTTTCGACCTTCATGAACGACCAGGCGATGCCCGGATATGTCGATGCCGACATGAATTTCGGCTATCGTGCACCGAAGCTGTGGCGTGCGCGGCCGGAATTGCGGCTTAATCTGATGAATGTGGGCGACAACAAATATCTGTCGGGGCCGGCCGGGATTGCGCCGTCGGCCCGCGCGACGCGGGGGATTTACGGCACAATGATCGGGGCGACGGGGACACCGACCTATTACGTGGCGGGCGGATTTGCCGCCATGATCACGGCGAGCACGGGGTTCTGATCCCTTGATGCGGGTGATCGGCCGGCTGGACCGGTTTTTCGGGCTGCGCCGCGCCGGCACGACGGCGGGGCGGGAGGTGGTGGCGGGGCTGACCACCTTTACCGCCATGGTCTATTGCGTGGCGGTGAATCCGATGATCCTGGCGGCCGCCGGGATGGACCGGGCCAGCGTGCTGAGCGCCACCTGCCTGGTCGCGATCGTGGCGAGCGCGATGGTGGGGCTGCTGGCCAACCTGCCGCTGGGGCTGGCGCCGGCGATGGGGTCGAACGTCATCTTCGCCTATGTGCTGGTGGTGCAGATGGGGGTGCCCTGGCCGGCGGCGCTGGCGGTCGTGTGCCTGACCGGGGTCATTTTCCTGGTGCTGACCCTGACGAAATGGCGCGAGCGGATCGCCCATGAGCTGCCCGATGCGCTGCGCGTCGGCATCCAGATCGCCGTGGGGCTGGTGATCATGTTCATCGGCATGCGCAATGCGGGATTCGTGGTGGCGAGCAAGACGACCTTCGTCACCATGGGATCGCTGGCCGATCCGGGCGTGCTGCTGACGGTGGCGGGCTTTGTCCTGACGCCCGCGCTGGTGGCGCGGCGCGTTCCCGGCGCGCTGATCCTGTCGATCGTCGCGATGACGGCGGCCGGGCTGTTCATCCCCGACGGGCATGGCGGCACGATCACGCGCTGGCCGGAGCGGCTGCTCGCCATGCCCGTCTGGCCGGCGGCGACCGCGTTCCGGCTGGATTTCGGCTATGTCGCGCGGCATGTCTTCTATCTGCTGCCGATGCTGTTCTTCTTTCTGTGCACGGAATTGTTCGGCACGCTGGCGAACCTGCTGGGCGTGGTCAGCGCGGCGGGCATGCTGAAGCGCGGCGGGGCGATCCCGCGCGCGACCGAGGCCTTTGCCAGCGACGCGGTGGGGACCATCGTGGGACCGCTGCTGGGCACGGCGGTGGTGACGGTCTATTCGGAATCGGTCACCGGGGTGCAGGCGGGCGGGCGTACCGGCCTGACGGCGCTGACGATCGCAGCGGGATTTGCATTGTCGCTGTTCCTGTGGCCGCTTTTCATGATCGTTCCGCCGCAGGCGACCGCGCCCGCGCTGCTGATGGTCGGCATGCTGATGTTTCACGGCATCGGACGGCTGGACCTGGACGATCCGGGCCAGACCGTGCCGGCGATCCTGACCTTCATGATCGCGCTGCTGACCAGCAACCTGATCAACGGCATGGCGCTGGGCACCTTCAGCTATATCGTCATGGCGATGGCCGCGGGACGCGGGCGGGCGCTGTCGCCGGTGCTGTGGGTGCTGAGCGCCGTCTTCGTGCTGTTCTTTATCGTTTCGGCCCATCTTCATTCCCCGGTTCATCCCCCGGTTCATCACTGAAAGTCTGTTCATGCGCGGTCCGTTTTCTGAATTTCGTGTGCTGGGGGGCCTGTTGCTGGCGTGCCTGGCGATGGGGTCCGCCGGGGTGCCGGCCAGGGCGGCCGAGCCGTCCCTGGTGATCATGGACAATGATTTCGCCGGGCCCGGCGGCACGAACATGCAGTCGGTCATTCCGCTGCTGGGCGCGCCGGGGGTGCGGGTGCTGGGCCTGACCGTGACGGTCGGCGACGGGTGGGAGAATGCCGAGGTCGCGCATCTGCTGCGGCTGCTGGAACTGGCCGGGGTGCAGGGCGTGCCGGTGGTGCCGGGTGCGACGGCGCCGCTGGTCAATTCGCGCCCGCGCCTGCTGGCCTGGGAGAAGGCCAACGGCGTGATGCCCTGGAAGGGCGCGTGGCGGGGCGATGCGCCCGACAGCCAGCCGCCC
>NZ_JABXXP010000212.1 GCF_013376155.1 Nguyenibacter vanlangensis | reverse complement strand
AGAAGCGCCGGCGGTTCTCCTCCCAGACCGCCATGCAGCGCGCGTCCTCGGCATCCTGGGGCCCGATCGCGCTGCAGCGGCGCAGCTCGGCCGTGAGGTCATCGGAAGCGGGCGGGGCAACGGTCGGGGCGATCTCCGCGGCCGGCGTGGAGGGACGCCGGTTGATCGCGAAGAGGGTCGCGACGAAGGCTGCGATCAGCACGATGATCGCAGCGGCGCGAAAGATCTCCGACCGGCCCAGCATCGCCGTGCCTCAATTGCCAGAGAACATGGTGACGTTGCCGGGCTGGTAGCCGCTGCGCGTCGAGAAATTCTTGTAGTTCTGCTGGCCCTGCGCCTCGGCAGCGGCCACGCGCGCCTGCTCCAGCGCATCGGCGCGGCTCTTCGCCGAAAGCACCGCCACCACATCGGAGAGTTGCTGTGATTGGAGTGCGAGGAGCTGGTTACCGGCCTGCGCGGCCTGCAAGGCGCCTGTCGCGCTCTGGCTGGCCGTGACCAGCGAGGTCATGGCGCTGGAGTTGGTCGGGATGTTGCCGACGACGCCGGCCTGGACCTTCAGGCTGTCCTTGAAGGCGCCGACCGAGTTCTGCCAGCGTGTTTGGGCGTTGGCGACCATGGTGGCGGTCGAGCCCGTGCCGGCGGCCGAACCGTAGCTGGTCGTATAAGCTTGCTGGATGCGCTGGACATTGAACGAAATGTTCTGCGCCTGGCTGAGCAGCGACTGGGTCTGGGCGATCGACGACTGAAGCTGGGTCAGCGTCGACATCGGCAAGTTGGCCAGATTGCGGGCCTGATTGATCAGGCTCGTCGCCTGATTGTTCAGCATCGTGATCTGGTTGGTGATCTGCTGCAGCTCGCGGGCTGCGGTCAGCACGTTCTGGCTGAAGTTGGTCGGGTCGTAGACGATCCATTGCGCTGACGCCGGCGGCGCGGCGATGCCCAACGACAATGCGACGGCGCTCGCCGCCGCCAGATGGCGCAGCTTGATCATGATGAAATCTCCAGATTGGTCAGGTCGGGAATGAGATCGGCCGCCCACAGAAGCTCGCGATCGGCAAGCCAGGTGGGCGTGAAGGTGTCGCGGCCGTACTCGGCAGTGACGCGTTCGATCGCCGCGTGGTCGGCCTTGGATGACGCCGCGCAGAAGGCGAGCGCGATAGGCCCAAGGCCCAGCTCGAACAGCCGGTTGCCGCGGCGCGACTGGCAGTAATAGTCCCGCTTCGGCGTCGCCCTTGCGAGGATCTCGATCTGACGATCATTGAGACCGAAGCGCCGATAGATCGCGGTGATCTGGGGCTCGATCGCGCGCTCGTTCGGCAGGAAGATGCGGGTCGGGCAGCTCTCGACGATCGCAGGCGCGATGTTGCTGCCGTCGATGTCGGAGAGCGACTGCGTGGCGAAGACGACGGAGGCGTTCTTCTTGCGCAGCGTCTTCAGCCATTCGCGCAGTTGCTGCGCGAAAGCGGGGTCATCGAGGATCAGCCAGCCTTCGTCGATGATGAGCAGGGTCGGTCGCCCGTCGAGGCGACCCTCGATGCGATGGAACAGGTAGGTCAACACGGCGGGTGCGGCGCCGGCGCCGATCAGGCCTTCGGTCTCAAACGCCTGCACGGTGGCTGTGCCGAGCTGCTCGCTTTCGGCGTCGAGCAACCGGCCGGAGGGACCGCCGACACAATAGGGCTGGAGCGCCTGCTTCAGTGCGGTCGATTGCAGCAGCACCGCCAATCCGGTGATGGTCCGTTCACCGACCGGCGAAGATGCCAGCGACGTCAGCGCCGACCAGACATGCTCCTTGGCGGTCGGGTCGATCGTGACGCCTTCCTTGGCGAGGATGGCCGTCACCCATTCCGCCGCCCAGGCGCGCTCGGCCTGGTCGTCGATCCGCGCCAGCGGCTGGAGCGAGACAGAATGCTCCGCCCCCGCCGACAGGCTGCCGCCGAGGTCGTGCCAATCGCCGCCCATGGCGAGCGCGGCCGTGCGGATCGAGCCGCCGAAGTCGAAGGCGAAGATCTGGTTGTTGCGATAGCGGCGGAACTGCATCGCCATCAGCGCCAGCAGCACCGATTTGCCCGCGCCGGTCGGGCCGACAATCAGCGTGTGGCCGACGTCGCCGACATGCAGACTGAGCCGGAACGGCGTTGAGCCTTCGGTCTTGCCGAACAGCAGCGGCGGCGCCTGGAAATGCTCGTCACGCGCCGGGCCGGCCCAAACCGCAGACAGGGGGATCATGTGCGCCAGGTTCAGCGTCGAGACCGGCGGCTGGCGGACGTTGGCGTAGGCGTGGCCGGGGATGGACCCGAGCCAGGCCTCCAGCGCATTCACCCCTTCAGGCATGCAGGTGAAATCGCGGCCCTGGATCACCTTCTCGATGAGGCGCAACTTCTCGGCCGCGAGGCCGGGGTCCTCGTCCCAGACGGTGACGGTAGCGGTGACATAGGCCTGGCCGACATCGTCGGAGCCCAGCTCCTGCAGCGCCAGGTCCGCATCGGCCGCCTTGTTGGCGGCGTCGCTATCGACCAATGTGGAGGCTTCGTTGGTCATCACCTCCTTGACGATGGCGGCGATGGACTTGCGCTTGGCGAACCACTGCCGCCGGATCTTGGTCAGCAGCTTCACCGCCTCGGTCTTGTCGAGAAGGATCGCGCGGGTGGACCAGCGATAGGGGAAGGCCAGCCGGTTCAGCTCGTCGAGGATGCCGGGGTGGGTTGCGGTCGGAAATCCGACCACCGTCAGGGTCCGCAGATGATGCGATCCGAGACGCGGTTCGAGGCCGCCGGCGAGCGGCTCATCGGCGAGCAACGCATCAAGATGCATCGGCGTCTCGGGGACGCGGACGCGCTGCTGGCGGGTCGAGATGGTCGAGTGCAGATAGGTGAGCGTGTCGCCGTCATCGAGCCAGGCGACCTCGGGCATGAAGCCCTCGACCAGTTGCAGGACGCGGTTGGTGCGATCGACGAAGCCCCGCAGCAGCTCCCATGGATCGACGCCGCTCTGCGAGCGGCCCTCGTAAAGAAAGCCCTCGATGCGCGATGCGTCCTCGGCCGGCGGCAGCCACACGAAGGTCAGGAAATACCGGCTCTCGAAGTGGGCGCCGGCTTCCTCGAAAGCGTCCTGCCGTTCGAGGTCGACCAGCGCCGACGCGGGATCGGGAAAGGTCGAATGGGGATAGGTCTGGGCGGTGATCCGCTGCGCTTCAACGAAGATGGCCCAGCCAGAACCGAGGCGGCGCAGCGCGTTGTTCAGCCGTGCGGTGACGCCGACCAGCTCGGCCGGCGTCGCGCTGTCGAGGTCCGGCCCGCGGAAACGGGCCGTGCGCTGGAACGAGCCATCCTTGTTGAGGACGACGCCCTCTTCGACGAGCGCGGCCCAGGGCAGGAAGTCGGCAAGACCGGCGGGTTGATGACGATATTCGGCGAGGTTCAGCATGGCCGCCTCAGACCCCCAGATATGCGGGATAGCGAAGGTGACGGCGCACCACGTCGACGAACTGCGGGTCGCGCTTTGCGGCCCAGACGGCAGCGGCATGCCCGACGGCCCAGATGAGCGCGCCGGGGATCCAGAGACGGAGGCCGAGCGCGATCGCCGCCGCGAGCGTGCCGTTGGCGATCGCGACGGTCCGCGGCGCCCCGCCCATCAGGATCGGGTCGGTAAGCGCGCGATGGACTGGCGCGAAGAAGCCCGGCACGTCTGGGTCGACGATCGCGGCCATCAGACCAGCGCCCCGCCGCTGAACGAAAAGAACGAGAGGAAGAAGCTCGACGCCGCGAAGGCGATCGAGAGACCGAAGACGATCTGGATCAGCCGACGGAAGCCGCCCGAGGTGTCGCCGAAGGCGAGGGTCAGGCCGGTCACCGTGATGATGATGACCGAGATGATCTTGGCGACCGGCCCCTGGACCGATTCCAGGATGGAGTTGAGCGGCGTCTCCCACGGCATGGAGGAGCCGGAGGCATAGGCCGCCGGTGCGAACGCCAGCGAGAGCGCAGCGAAGGTGATGACGTCGAGGGCGCGCCGGTGCATCCGGCGGGCGGTGGCGAGAACACGGATCATGAGGGGGCTCCGAGATCGCCGCCCGCCTCGGCGGGTTGGACGCGGTAATCGCCGGTGGCGGGATCCAGACCGGCGATGAGGGCGAGTTCGGAGAGGCGGCGTTCGCTGCCGCGACCGCGCAGCACCGCGACGAGATCGATGGTCTCGGCGATGAGCGCCTTGGGGACGGTGACGACGGCTTCCTGGATGAGCTGTTCGAGACGCCGGATCGCGCCGAGCGCTGTGCCGGCATGGATCGTGCCGATCCCACCCGGATGACCCGTGCCCCAGGCTTTCAGGAGGTCGAGCGCCTCGGCGCCGCGCACCTCCCCGATCGGGATGCGGTCCGGCCGAAGGCGCAGTGAGGACCGGACGAGATCGGACAGCGAGGCGACGCCGTCCTTGGTTCGCATCGCGACCAGATTGGGCGCCCGGCATTGCAGCTCGCGCGTGTCCTCGATCAGCACGACGCGGTCGCTCGTGCCGGCGATTTCGGCGAGGAGTGCGTTGGTAAGGGTGGTCTTGCCAGTGCCGGTGCCGCCGGCGACGAGGATGTTCTTGCGCGACGCGACGGCGGCGCGCAGCGACGCCGCCTGTCCGGCGGTCATGGTGCCGGCGGCGACGTAGTCGGTGAGGGTGAAGACGGCGACGGCGGGCTTGCGGATGGCGAAGGCTG
>NZ_JABXXP010000211.1 GCF_013376155.1 Nguyenibacter vanlangensis | reverse complement strand
AGCGCGCTGCGCGACCAGGCCCGGATTGCCGTCACGCGCCTGCCCTATCACCAGCGTGGCATCGTCTGCGCGGTGACGCACGAGCGGCCGCACCACAACCGGGCGCTGGAACATTTCCTGCCGGCCGGGCCGTTCGCGCAGTTGCCGATGGCGCCCACGGCCGGGCATGCGAACCTGTCGGCCATCGTCTGGTCCGAGGACGAGGGGGTGGCGCAGCGCATGGCGGCGTTGCCCGACGCGGCCTTCGCCCATGAGATCCAGCGCCGGATGGGGGATTGGCTGGGCCGGGTCACGCCGGTCGGGCGGCGCTGGACCTATCCGCTGTCGGCCCAGTACGCCCAGCGTTATTTCGATACCCGCCTGGCGCTGGTCGGGGATTCGGCGCACGGCATCCATCCGATCGCCGGGCAGGGGCTGAACCTGGGATTCCGCGACGTCACCGCCCTGTCCGACCTGCTGATCGCGGCGCATGAGCGGGGCGAGGACCTGGGGGGCCCGCAGGTGCTGCGCCGTTATCAGGCGCGCTGCCGGCCGGCCAACATGCTGATGCTGGCGGCGACCGACATGCTGGAGCGGCTGTTCGGCAATGACAATCCGCTGCTGCGCGGCGCGCGGGATGTGGGGCTGGCGGCGGTGCACCGCATGCCCGCGCTGCGCCGGGCCTTCGTCCGCCATGCGATGGGGCTGTAGAGGCCGGCGTTTTTCGTTTGGGATCTTTTGGGATTTTTTCCGGGTGGGTGCCCTCTGGTCCGGGGCGGGGCGCTGTCCCATATCCTGCCTTTCTCTGCTGCGTCAGGTCCGTCATGCCCGATAGTTCGCCGATTTCGCTTGCCGATGCCCGCAAGAGCCGTTCCGCATCCGAGCCCACCCTGACGCAGATCGACCTGCGCCGGCTGTGGGACGACATCACGCAAGGATGCGAGGGCTGCGGCGATCCGCTGGTGCGGGGATTGCTGGCGACGGGCATTCGCAACCATGCCGGCTTCGCCAACGGGCTGGCCGCGCTGATCGGCCGCAAGCTGGGCGACCGGTCGGTGGCGGACGACGCGCTGGCCGAACTGGTCACGGACGTGTTCGACGCCGATCCCGAGATCGTGGCCGCCGCCGCCGCCGACCTGGTGGCGATTCGCGAGCGCGATCCGGCGACGGCGAATTACGCGACGCCGTTCCTGTTCTTCAAAGGCTATCACGCGGTGCAGAGCCACCGCGTGGCGCATTGGCTGTGGCATAACGACCGGCGCTATCTGGCGCTGCATCTGCAGAGCCGGGCGTCGGAACTGTTCGCGGTCGATATCCATCCGGCGGCGCGGCTCGGCCGGCGCATCCTGTTCGACCATGGCACCGGGATCGTGATCGGCGAGACCTCGGTGCTGGAGGACGATGTGTCGCTGCTGCAGGGCGTCACCCTGGGCGGCACGGGCAAGAATGTCGGCGACCGGCATCCCAAGGTGCGGCGCGGCGTGCTGATCGGCGCCGGGGCGAAGGTGCTGGGCAATATCGAGCTGGGCGAGGGCGCCAAGGTGGGCGCCGGGTCGATCGTGCTGGAATCGGTGCCGCCCTATACGACCGTGGTCGGTAATCCGGCGCGCCCGGTGGGCACGCGCCATTCCTCGCTGCCGGCCTTTACCATGGACCAGATGCTGCCGCCGATCGACTACATGATCTGAGGGGATGGGCGGATGCGGGGTCTGAGAGAGGATCCTGATCCGAACAGTGAGATGGAGCCATATCCGTGAAGGGGTGAACGGATAGGGCAATGGAGACGGTCGCTCAGTCGAAGCGCAGCGACATGCCCTGCTCCGCGATAATGAAATGCGCGCCTGTTCGGTCAGCGGCCTTCAGTTCGTTCTCGATCGTCACCTGAGCAGGCGGGGCGCCGGTCAAGGTATATTTGACGTGGCTGACCAGTACCGGCAATCCGGCAAGGACGGTCCCTCCGCCGCTTTGCGAGCGCAGGTCGGACAATGTCGCCGCAAGCCATCGTGGTGTCAGGTGACCGAAGAGAAGGTGGTCGGGACGCGCATTGTCCCATGAACATTCGATGATGATCCCCTTTAGGCGGTGTGCGCGCGCCAAAGGTGCCACGGCACGCCAAAGATCCTGCAGGCGCGTGCCGTGTTCCAGCGCATCGGGTCCGGTGTCGCCAAGATATACCATCGCGGCGCCGCCGCTTTCGATCAGGAACGCGGTGGATTCCACGCCGCCATGGCTGAGCGGAAAGGCGCGGACCTGCATGGCCGTGCCGTCCAGCGGCAGCCTTTGTCCCGGTACCAGGTCGCGATATCGATATGTTGCCAGGCGCGGCGGCGGACCGCGGTCACCCATGTTGGGCCAGACGCGCCAGTTGAATATGTCCCGGGCCAGGATGCGGTTGACGGACGGAAGCGCATAGATCGGCTTCGGCATGTCATCGGGCGATACGGCGACAAGGCCGGCGATGTGATCGAGGTGCGCGTGGCTGATCAAATAGCCCTTGATGATGTCGTGAAGCACGATGCCGGCTTCGCGCGGCGCGATTTGGGGGGGCCGGGTGAGATCGTGGAACGCGCCATGTCGAGACGCGGCTTCGAGACCCGCCACCACGGTTCCGGCATCGCAAAGAATGGCGCGCGCGTCCCCCGATGGCCGAACCAGATAGGCGCTGAGATTGCCGTCCTGGATGCCGCCCCGGGCGCCGAGCACGACGATATCGAACCCAGTGGCGCATGCGGGGCGCGTAATGCCCCAGAGAGTCATGGGAAGAATCGCGAGAAGAATCGCGTGAAGACGGGCTGTTCCGATGGCGAAGGATGCGAGACTATTCCGGATCTTCATGGTTCTGGAAAGGATTGGTTCGGGACGGGGGCATTCTGATATTTGCCCGTGACGGGATCGGGCGCAGGACGATCGAGAGCGTTTTCTTCCGGAGAAGAAGCAAAAGGATCCTTATCCATCAAGGGTTCTTTTCCCGGCGATGAGTCGTCATGCCCGTGGAATGAAAGTTTCTTGTCATTATTTCGAAAAAATAAGATAGAATTACAAAAATTTATCATACCGCCCCGTCGGGGGATTTCGGACACGGTGCCGGATGGTGGCGCGGAGGACGGGGCCGAAAAGGGAGGCAGCCGGCATGACGATCGCGTCACGGTTCGGAGGAAAGCGGTGCGTACGGTTCCGGGGCGTGTTGCCGCTGGGGGCGTGGCTGCTGGGCGGGACGCCGGCGTTGGGGGCGGCGCCGGTGCTGCTGGAGCATGCGACCCTGATCGACGGGACCGGCGCGGCGCCGGTGGCGGACAGTGCGATCCTGGTGCGGGACGGGCGTGTCGCTTCGGTGGGGCGGGACGGGACGTTTGCGGTGCCGGCCGGTGCGCGGCGGGTCGATCTGGCGGGGCTGACGGTTCTGCCGGGGCTGATTTCCGACCATAGCCATACCGGGCTGGTGAAGGGCACGCGCGACGACGCGGCCAATTACACGCGGGACAACATCCTGGCCCAGATGAGGCAGTATGCGCGCTATGGCGTGCTGGACGTGGTGTCGCTGGGGCTGAACACATCGCCCTTGTTCGACCGGCTGCGCGCGGAGCAGCATGCGGGGCGCAATCCGGGGGCCGACCTGTTCGGGGTCGATCAGGGGATCGGGGCGCCGGACGGGGTGCCGCCGCAGGGGATGTTCCATCTGGGGCCCGACCAGATCTATCGCCCGACCACGCCGGACGAGGCGCGCGCCGCCGTGGACCGGATGGCCGACGAGGGGACCGACCTGGTCAAGATCTGGGTGGATGATTTCCGCAACGGCGTGCCGGGGGCGAAGGGGTATCCCAAGATCGATCCGGCAATCTATTGCGCCGCGATCGACCAGGCCCACAAGCGCGGCCTGCGGGTGGCGGCGCATATCCACGACCTGGCCGATGCGAAGGCGCTGGTCGCGGCGGGGGCGGACATCATCGCCCATGGCGTGCGCGACCGGCCGGTCGATCCCGATTTCATCATGCTGATGGAGCAGAAAGGGGCGTGGTACATCGCCACCCTGGATCTGGACGAGGCCAATTACGTCTTCGCCCAGCATCCGGAATGGCTGGACGATCCGTTCCTGTCCGCCGGGCTGGACCCCGCCCTGCGCGCCCAGTTCGCCGATCCGGCGTGGCGGGCCAGGATCCTGGCCGCGCCGCTGACGGCGGCGTCGCGCAAGGCGTTGGCGATCAACCAGCGCAACCTGGCGACCCTGTACCGCGCGGGCATCCGCATCGGGTTCGGCACCGATTCCGGCGCGTCGGCCACGCGGATTCCGGGGTTCGCCGAACATCGGGAACTGAAGCTGACGGTGGCGGCGGGCCTGACGCCGCTGCAGGCCATTACGCTGGCCACCGGCCAGGCGGCGGCGCTGATGCGCTGGGACGACCGGGGGACGGTCCAGCCGGGGAAATGGGCCGATCTGCTTGTGGTGGCGGGCGATCCGGCGCGGGATATCGCCGCGGTCGACCGGATTGCGCAGGTCTGGCATCGCGGCGTGCGCACCGAGGGGGCGCTGGTCGCGCAATGAGGCGATTTCGCGTGAGGCGATTTCGCGTGAGGCGATTTCACGTGAGGCGATTTCACTGGGGCGCGATCTGATCTAAAGCCCCGAGGATGTGTGTATCGGGTGAAGCGGGAATGGGGGCATGAGGCCCGCCATCGTCATTGTCGGGGCCGGTCCGGCCGGGCTGGCGGCGGCCGAGCGGCTGGCGGAGGCCGGCTG
>NZ_JABXXP010000210.1 GCF_013376155.1 Nguyenibacter vanlangensis | reverse complement strand
GGCCGCCAGCCAGACCAGGGTGCGGATCGGGTCGCCGGCCGAGTTGCCGCCAGGATGGTCGGCCACCACCGCGCCGTCGATCGCCAAGGTCACGCGTTCTTGAACCGGGACCAGGCCGCGCCAGTCGGCGATGCCGGGGCCGACGAACAGCGCGCCGTGGCTTTGCTGATCGGCCAGGTGGTCCAGCGCGGGCTGGCTGCCGGGCTCGACGAAGCGGGTGTCGATGATTTCGATCGCGGTGTGGGCCGAGGCGATCGCGTCGCAGACTTCGTCGGTCGTATAGGGGATGGCGCGCGGCGGCAGGGCGCGGCCGAAGCGATAGGCGATTTCGGCCTCGACCCCGATATGGCGGCACAGGCCCTGCGGCAGGGTAGACGACCGGGTCGGGGCGCCGTCGTCGAACAGAGTGGCATCCAGGATCGGGGCGGCGAAGGGCTCGGAATCCGGGGTGGCGGCCCCGACCTTCCACCCCGCGATGCGGCCGCCCAGCGCGCGGAGCGTCGCGTGCTGGACCTGGTAGGCGGCGTCCGGCGAGGGGACGTCGCACCCGTCGGGAACACGGGGAAGCGCCGGCGCGCCGGCGCGAACGCGAAGGAAGGATTCAGCCAGTCGGTCGACAGAGAACGTCACGAACATACTCCTGCAAGCCTGCCCGGCGGGACGGGACGCGGCGGGCCAGGTTACCGCTCCCGACGGGGAGCGGTCGATCAATGTCAGATATCGATTCAGGTATCGATCATGTCACGCCGGTCGAGCAGGTCGCGGTTGCGCGGATCGGGAGTGAAGAAGGTGGCGATGATCGTCATCGCGCTCAGCAGCATGACATAGCCGGCGAGCGGCAGCCAGGCCTGCTGCCCGGGGCGGGGGTCGCCGTGATGGGCGGTCGAGATCCAGGCGATCAGCAGCGAGCCGGCCAGCGGCGCCAGGCCGCCGGACAGCACGGCCGAGACCTCGCGCGTCATGGACACGCCCAGATAGCGGTGGCGGGCGCCGAACAATTCGGGCAGCAGCGCGCCCTGGGTGCCGAACATGCCCCAGGTGGCGCAGCCCAGCGCGACCGACAGGGCGATGATGGTCAGCGGCAATATGCCCAGGCTGAGCACGTACCAGACCGGAATCGCGGCGACCAGTTGCAGGATGGCGAAGCCGCGATAGACGCGCACCCGGCCGAACCGGTCGCTGAGCAGCCCGGAGAGCGGTACGAAGATGGTGCCGACCAGGGCGGCGCACAGCAGCGACAGCGCGCCGGTGGCGTTGCGCATGCCGACGATGTTGACCGAATAGCTGACGGCCAGGACCTGGTAGATCGACGAACCGCCATTTTCGGCCATGCGCAGGCCCATGCCGAGCAGGATCGTCTTCCACGATTGCCGCACCACGTCGGGGAGCGAGGCGGACCGGGCGCGTTCCTCTTCCTCGATCTCGGCGAAGGCGGGGGATTCCTTGAGCGTCGCGCGCATATAGAGCGCCACGACCAGGATGACCGAGCTGATCAGGAAGGGCAGGCGCCACATCCAGCCCTGCAGCACGTCGGTGACGTGGAACAGGAGGGCGAAATAGACGACGGCCGCGACCACGGTGCCGATCTGGATCCCGAGGAACGGCAGGGCCGCATAGAAGCCGCGCCGGCCCCGGGGCGCGTATTCGGTCATCAGGACCGCGGCCCCCGCCTGTTCCGCGCCGGCGCCCAGCCCCTGGAGCAGGCGCAGCAGGATCAGGATCGCGGGCGCCCCGATCCCGATGGATTGATAGGTCGGGATCAGGCCGATCGCGGTACTGGCGCCGCCCATCAGGGTGACCGTGATGAGCAGGACGAGCTTCCGCCCGTACCTGTCGCCGAGCATGCCGAACAGGATGCCGCCGACCGGCCGCACGGCGAAGCCGAGGAAATAGGTGCCGAAACTGGCGATCAGCGCCACGGTCGGCGATTGCCCGGGGAAGAAGAGCGGCCCGAAGATCAGCGCCGAGGCCAGGCTGTAGAGCGCGAAATCATAATATTCGAGCGCGCTGCCCAGCGAACTGGTCCAGGCGGCGCGGCGCAGGTCGGCGGCGGTGATGACGTGGTGCGGGGCCTCGGCCTGCGATGCGGCGCGGGGCATCGACAGGCCGGCGCCGGCGGCATGGCCCGTGCCGGCGAATACTGGCTGTTTCATGGCAGCTTGATCCCGATTTCGCGCCCTGTACGGGCGGATTCACGCAAAGCCAGGGCGATGGCGAGGGAGGCGACGCCGTCTTCGCCGGTGGCGGCGGGACGTCCCCCGCCATGGATCGCCGCGGTGAACAGTTCGAAGGCACGATGGTAAAGATTGTGGTGCTTCAACTGGATTTCGTGTTCGCCGTCCGACGTTCGGACCGCGACCGACCCGATGGGGCGCTGGCTCATGCAGTCGCGGCCGATGATCACGCCGCGTTCGCCCATGATTTCGATCCCGCCCGGGGCGTAGGGCACCGTATAGCCGCCATGGATCTGCACCAGGACGTCGCCGGGAAAGCGCAGCACGGCCATGACGCCGTCCGCGATCCCGTCGCGGGCGAGGCGTCCGCTTTGCGTCATGCAGAAAACGCTGGTGGGATCAGCATCGAACAGAAAACGCAGCGTGTCGATGTCGTGGATGGTGCTGTCGAGGATGACGCCGCCGCCCTGGTCGTTGACCCGCCAGCCCTGCAGCGCGGCGGCCAGGAAATTGGCATGAAAGACGCGGGCCGCGATCAGCCCGCCGATGCGCCCGTCCTCGATCATGCCGTGCATGGCGATATGGGTGGCGGCGTTGCGCAAATGATGATTCGTCGCCAGAACGACACGGGCATGGTTGCAGGCATGCACCATGTCCGTCGCGTCCTCGACGGACAGGGCCAGGGGTTTTTCGCACATCACATGCTTGCCGGCGCGCGCGGCCGCGATGGTCTGTTCGCGATGCAGACTGTTGTTGGTGCTGATATAGACCGCGTCGATATCGGGCCTGGACAGCAGCGCCTGCAGGGAGGTGGTGTGGCTGGCGATGCCGTGCGCCCGGGCGAAGGCCGCGCCGCGCGCTTCGTCGCTGCTGAGCACGGCGCGGACTTCACCGCCCGGCTGGGCGCGGATCGCGTCGATGATCCATTCCCGCGCGACGTTGCTGGCGCCTATCAGACCCCATCCGGTCGGACGTGTCATTCAATCCCCCCTGGAGGCATCCGCCTCGGTCTTGTCGTTTTTGTGTTCCCGGACATGGTTTTTATTATCGATTATCGTTCGAGAGCAGATATGCGACCGGCAGAATACTGTAAGGCAGGGCGATTTCGGCACGGTCACCGACCGTGCCGCCGGTGTCGTTCCCTTGGGTGTCGTTCGCCCTGTCGGTCAGCAATCCTGACGATTCGACCCGACGGCGCCGTTCATCGGCCCGGCCGGGTATGAAGTTCCACCATAGACAACGGGAGTTCGTCGCGCGGCAAGAGGCCAGCGCCGCGCGACGGTTCACAAATTCGTATTTGTGCGCTGCAAAATTTTCTATCCGGATTTCCGTCTGGCCGGATGGCCATCCGGTTCACACGGGCGGGAGCTGGATCGGGTCCAGCGGGATGTCGGCGAAGCTGGCCAGGGCCTCGACGACCAGGCGGTGATCCTCGCGCTGCGGCAGGCCGGAGACGCAGAGCGTGCCGACGACCCCCACGCCGCGCACGCGCAGAGGAAAGGCCCCGCCGAACGGGGCATAGTCGGATTCGGGCAGGCCGAACCGCTGGGTGATCGTCTTGCCTTCCTGTTGCAGCAGCAGGCCGATCGCGTACGATGCCCGGTGGAAGCGCGCGGCGACCCGGGTCTTGCGGGCGATCCAGCCCACATTGTCCGGGGTCGCGCCGTCGAGGCTGGCACTGAACAGGATGTGGTCGCCCCGCCTGATGTCGATGGCGATCGGATGGCGGCGGGCATTGGCGGTCTGGCGCAGCCAGCAGCCCAGGATCCAGGCATCTTCCTCGGTCAGGCCGGGCAGGACGAGTTCGCGCTCCTGCCGGGCGATGCGTTCGAGATCGCGCGCCAGCGATGAGGCGTCGGCCCCTGTGTCGCCCGTCCGGGCGTGATCGGTCATGGTGTCGTTCCCTTCGGCATGTGTCGCTCCGGCGACGTCGTCACGTCTGTTCGGCGCCTGATGATGTGAACGATCTCGCGGGCAATACCATGTGGAACGACAATTACTTTATCGTGATTTCGATCCGGGGCCGTTTGGAACGATAGTCCGGGCGCCGCCGCCCATCCCGTTCTTCTGTCCGTTTCTTCTTCTGTTCAGGACGACGACATGACGGATATGGATTTTGCCCGGACCGACGCGCTGGTCATCCATGCCAGGGGCGATTTGCGGATGGAGCCGGCGGCATCCCCGCCGCCCGGGCCGGGCGAGGTGCGGGTGCGGATCGCCTGGGGCGGGATCTGCGGGTCGGACCTGCATTACCTGCAGCATGGCGGGGTGGGCGCGTCGGTGCTGCGCGAGCCGATGATCCTGGGCCACGAGGTGTCGGGTTTCGTCGAAACCTGCGGCGGCGGGGTGACGGGCCTGCCGGCCGGGACGCCGGTGGCCATTCACCCGGCGCGGCCGTGCGGAACTTGCCCGGAATGCCGGCGGGGGCTGCGCAATCTGTGCCGCGACGTGCGCTTCTTTGGCAGCGCGGCCCGTGTGCCGCATACGCAGGGCGGGTTTCGCCGCGTCGTGAATGTGGCGGCGTCGCAACTGCACCGCCTGCCGCCGGGGCT
>NZ_JABXXP010000209.1 GCF_013376155.1 Nguyenibacter vanlangensis | reverse complement strand
CGGGCTGGACCCGGCGGCGCTGCAGCAGGCGGCGCTGAGCGGGCATGAGCGCGGGCTGGCCGGGCAATGGGTGCTGCCGCTGCAGAACACGACGCAGCAGCCGGACCTGTCGGCCCTGACCGATCGCGACACGCGCCAGGCGCTGTTCACCAGGAGCTGGATGCGCGCCGAGCGCGGCGATACGGGCGACACGCGGGCCGCGATCGCGGAACTGGCGCAGTTGCGCGCGCGCAAGGCGGCGCTGCTGGGCTATCCGGATTATGCGTCCTATGTCCTGTATGACCAGATGGCCCGCACGCCCCAGGCGGTGCAGCATTTCATCGCGCAACTGGTGCCCGCGACGCTGGCGGAGCAGAAGCGCGAGGTCGCGGACATCGCCGCCGCCATCAGTCAGGACGGGCAACATTTCCAGCCGCGTCCGTGGGACTGGGCCCATTATGCCGAGCAGGTGCGCAAGGCGCGGTACGACCTGGACGCGGCCCAGGTCCGGCCCTATTTCGAGCTGGATCGGGTACTGCGCGACGGCGTGTTCTTTGCCGCCAACCGGCTGTACGGCATCAGCTTCAAGGAACGCAGGGACATCCCGGTCTATAACCCCGACGTGCGGGTGTTCGAGGTGACGGACAGGGACGGGTCGCCGCTGGCGCTGGTCTATTTCGATTATTTCAAGCGCGACAACAAGAATGGCGGCGCCTGGATGTCGAACTTCGTCGGGCAGTCGCACCTGCTGGGGACGAAGCCGGTGATCTACAACGTCGCCAATTTCGCCAAGCCCGCGCCGGGCCAGCCGGCGCTGATCAGTTTCGAGGACGTGACCACGATGTTCCACGAATTCGGTCACGCGCTGCACGGCATGTTTGCCGACCAGGTCTATCCCACCCTGTCGGGCACCGCGGTGGCGCGCGATTTCGTGGAATTTCCATCGCAGTTCAACGAACATTGGGCGCTGGACCCGATCGTGTTCGCCCATTACGCGCGGCACTACCAGACCGGTGCCGCGATGCCGCAGGCCCTGGTGGACAAGATCAAGAAGGCCGCGCGCTTCGACCAGGGTTATGCGCTGGGCGAGCTGATCGCCGCGGCGAAGCTGGACATGGACTGGCACATGCTGCCGGCGCGCGCGCCGCGCCAGGATGTCGACCGGTTCGAGGCGGCATCGCTGGCGCGTTCGGGCCTGGATACGCGCGACGTGCCGCCGCGCTATCGGTCCAGCTATTTCCTGCATATCTGGTCGAACGGCTATGCCGCCGGCTATTATGCCTATCTGTGGACCGAGATGCTGGACGATGCCGCCTATTCCTGGTTCCGCGCCCATGGCGGGCTGACCCGCGCGAACGGGCAGCGTTTCCGCGACATGATCCTGTCGCGCGGCCATACGATGGATTACGGCCCGATGTTCCGCGCCTTCTACGGACGGGACCCGGACATCGTGCCGATGCTGCGCCATCGCGGCCTGGTTCCGGGCGAGGAATGATGGCGGCGCCCCCCGCCCCCGTTCGGGCCCCTGACCCTGCCCAAGACCCTGCCCAAGACCCTGCCCAAGTCCGGGGCCCCGCCCACGGCCATGCCTATGCCGCCCTGCTGCGGGCCGTGAATGTCGGGGGGAGCGGCACGCTGCCGATGACCGAGCTGGCGGCGATCTGCCGCCAGGCCGGGCTGGAGGCGGTGCGGACCTATATCGCCAGCGGCAACGTGGTCTTTCACTCGGCGCAGCCGCGGGCGGCAATCCGCGCCGCGCTGGAAGCAAGGCTGGCGGAGCGGATGGGCGCGCCCATGCCCGTCATGCTGCGCGATGCCGCCGAAATGCGGCGGATCGTCGCGCGCAACCCCTTCGCCGGCCGGCCGGGGAATCGGGTCGGCGTCCATTTCCTGGACCGCCCCGTGACGGAAGCGATGCTGGCCGAATGCCCCGGCAAGGCCGAAGACGAGGAGATATCGCCGGGGGAATGCGAATTCTACGTTCATTACGGCCATGGCATGGGGCGCACGAAGCTGCGCTTTCCCGCCGTCGGCGCCTGCACCGTGCGCAACATGAACACGGTGGAGACGCTGGCGGACATGCTGGAATCCTGACCGCCGCGAACGGGTCGGCGGGCGGTGCGCCAAGGCGCGCCGCCCGCCTGCCGCGAGGCCCCGTTTCGGATACGCGTCAGAACTTCGCGTTGAGGCCGAACAGGTAGGACGAGCCGTAATATTGCAGCTCGACCATGTTCTTCGAACTGCTGCCCTGGGTGGCGTTCTGCATCGTGTTGGTGATGTTCCGGCCCTGGAAATAGAGCTGAAAATTCCGGGTGATGTTGTAGCGCGCGCCGACGTCGAAATTCAGGTAGGGCTGCACGAAGCTGTCCTGGTTGGGGACCGAGCCCAGCCCCGTCATGGTCAGGCCCTGATAGTTGCCGTCGAACTGCAGGGTCAGCGGGCCGTGGATGTAGAAGACCTCGAAATTATAGATATGCGAGGCGGTGTTGGGCAGCGTTTCGAACACGCCGTTGCGGCTGCGGCCGCGCGAGTCGACGAAGGTCATGTTGCCGCCGATGCCGAAGCCCTTCCAGAAGCCGGGCAGGAAAGTGAATTGCTGGCGGTAGTTCAGTTCGAACCCGCGGGCCGAGGCGAACGGGATGTTGGCGTAGGTCGAGACCGTGGCCAGGCCGGGGATGCCGGGATAGCCCGAGACGTAATTCGTGTAGTTGACGACGTAGTTCTTGAATTCCTTGTCGAAGGCGCCGGCCGACAGGATGCCGCCCTTGGGCAGGTAATATTCGAGGTCGACGTCGAAATTGGTGCCCGTCGTCGGCTTGAGGTTCGGGTTGCCCTGGCTGATCGACGCGTTCTGGTAATTGATCGTCTGCGAGGCGGTGACGGCGTTGAAGCCGGGACGGCCGATGGCCGTCGACCAGTTGGCGCGGGCGATCAGGTTGTCGGTAAAATTATAGCGCAACTGGATGCTGGGGAACAGATTGGCATATTCCTGGCCCACGGCGCGCGGCGCGAGCTGGGTCTGGCCGTTGACGACCGAGGTGGCGATGCCGCGATAGACGCCGTCCGTCTTCTCGTAGCGCACGCCGGCCAGGACGCCGAAACGCCGCCAGGTGGCCTGGTACTGCAGGTAGAGATTATAGATGTTCTCGTTGTCGTCGATGAAGGATTGCCGCGTGGTGATGGCGTCGGCCGCGACGTTTTCCCTGAGGCCCGGATAGGGATTGCTGAGGATCTGGCGGACATATTGGGTGCCCGGCGGGGTGCCCAGATTATACAGGCCGTTGAACAGGGTGTAGGTCTGGTTGCCCGCCCACGCGCCGGCATTGGCCGACGGCACGCCGCCATAGGTATATTGCGGGTCGTTGTGGGTGACATGTTCCATGCGCAGGCCGCCGCCGAAGCTGAGCAGGCCCTTGACGTCGAGGACATCCAGCCTGGTCGACGCGCCGACATGGCCGGCCCACTCGCCGTCGAAATCGTTCTGGTGCGCGTTGGACAGGCTGGAGAGCGTGTAGCTGTTATAGTTCGCCAGGTTGGTCATCGCGGATGCGGTCGGACGCAGCGCGTTGGTGATGTTGTTGTAATAGACGGGGACCGTATTGGCGTTGTTGAACGAGGCGCTGTAGGAATAGGGCGTGTAGAGGAAGTTGCTGGCCCACGCGCCCCAGTAATCGAGCTTGAAGCGGCCGACGTCGCTGAGGCCGCCGAACTTGTAGACGCGTTCCTCGTTATGGACCCACACGTCGTTCATGCTGAGGCTGGTCGACGAGTTGGACGTATAGGCGCCGGGCAGCGTGGGGTCCATCGTGATCGTCTTGCCGGGCTTGAAGGTCAGGTCATACTTGATGACCGGGGCCTCGATGCCGGAATCGAACATCTTCAGATAGATCTTGGTATGTCTGTCGACGTCCCAGCCCAGTGTGCCGCCGTAGCCCCAGCGGACCTTGTGGCCCGAATACATGAGCTGGTCGGCCTGCTTGACGGGAATGCCCTGCCCCGGGGTCCCGGCCCATTTCTGCTGCAGGTCGTCCAGCATCAGCCAGTCCGACAGAGCGGTGGCGAAGAAGCTGACGCTGAAGGGCTTGTTGCCGCCGCCGTGCTTGTCGAACGGGTTGCCGTCCAGGCCGAAGCGCATGCCGCCCGCGATCGTGCCGTCGAAAAGGCGCGTGGGGTGCGGGTCGCGGATGCCGCCGGCGGCCGAGATGTTCAGGAACGGCTGGTCGTTCGGCCCGATATCGCGCGAGAGGATGTTGAGCTGGCCGCCCAGGGCGAACGCGTCCTGGTCGGGACGGTTGGTCTTGATCAGTTCCAGGCCGCCGGCCAGCGGGGCGGGAATCGCGTCCAGCGGCACCGCGCGGCCGCTGCCGTTGATCGAGCCGGCGGGCAGGATGACGTCCTCGAACGTGACGCCATTCAGGTTGGGGTCGAGGCCGCGGATCTGGATCGAGCGGGATTCGCCGCTCTTGTTGATGACGGAGGCACCGGGCAGGCGGCGCGCCGCGTCACCCAGCACGTAGTTGGGGACCTTCTCGATTTCGGATTGCGGCATCACGTTGATGAGGTTGGGCGCGTTCATCTGCAGCACGCGCGCCTGCTCGATCGATCCGATGCCGCTGGCCTGCGCGCTGCTGCGCGCGCCCACGACTTCCAGATTTTCCGGGACCGAGGCATGCTCGGCCTTCTTCTTGTGCCTGGGGCGCGGCGCGGCTTGCGCGACCTGGGCACCGGGCATGGCCGTCGCCGCGTCGCCCTTGGCATGGGCGGCAT
>NZ_JABXXP010000208.1 GCF_013376155.1 Nguyenibacter vanlangensis | reverse complement strand
CGCCCTGCATCGCCTCGGCCAGCGCGAAGCAGTGCGCATCGTTGCCGATCACCACCGGCCGGCCCAGCCGCGCCATCAGCGCGTCGCGCAGCGGGCGGTCGTTGACGCAGGGAATATTGGCCGAACGGGTATGCCCCGTCTGCGGGTCGCAGACGCCCGCGATGGCGACATGCAACGGCAGGCCGCGATCATAGGGGGCCGCAAGCTCGGCCAGGGTAGAGGCGAAATCGGCCATGCTGCCGACCGGCGTCGGCCGGCGCCGCCGGCTGGAGAGCTGGTGGGCGCCGTCCGCGACGGCGAAATCGATATACGAGCCGCCAATATCCGCGCAGAGTATCACGATGTGATCCTTGAAGCCGTTCATGGGCAGGCCCGGCAGGCCGCCTGCCCACATCATGGGATCCCGAAAAGGACGATGCGCGTTCAGATCTTCACGACGATCTTCTTCTTCCACAGCACGAAGCTGGGGATGAAGCACAGCGCGACATACGCGCAGGCATAGAACAGCGACGTCAGTTCGGTCGAGCCCCAATGCGCGAAGACTGTCCGGTACACCCATTCGCCGATCCCCTGGCCCTGCGGCATGACATGAATGTCCCACAGGATTTCCGAACCGAACTCCGAGACGCAATAGGCCACGATCGCATTCGATCCGAAGATGATCGACAGCATCATGAATCCCCGCACGGCGGCGGACAGGCGATAGACCTGCCGGACGTCGATCAGGATAAAGAGCGCGTAGAGCGCCATGATGTCGATGCCGGCGCACAGCAGGACGAAGCTGCTGGACCAGATATTCTTGTTGAACGGAAAGAAGGCATTCACGACGAAGGACAGCACGAAGAGTCCCGCCCCGCCCAGGGCCCAGCGCCGCACGACCGGCGCATCCGGATTCCGCGACGCCGCCTTCATCACCAGGCCCGAGACGATTCCGATCAGCACCGTGCAGAGCGCGGGAAAGGTGCTGAGAATGCCTTCCGGGTCGCGATAGATGCGATAGAGATGCCCGAAATGGAACCATTTCCGGCAGAAATCATTGAAGGCGCGATCCATCCAGGCGACGATATTGTTGCGATCATCCAGATAGGCGACATCGACCCCCGGCATGCCGATGCCCGGAATGGGCACGAACCGCAGCAGCACCCAGTACAGCACCAGAATCGTCGCGACGATACCGCAAAGGACGCGGATGTCGCGTACCTTCAGAAACAACGTCCCGCAGATCAGATAGCAGACGGCGAAACGCGTCAGGACGCCCAGAACCCTCAGATTCGCGAAATCGAAATGCGGGAACAGGGCAAGAAGAATGTCGATACCGAACAGAATCAGCGACCGCCGGACGATGCCGGCCAGAAGTTCGCCCGACGGCACGCCACGGTCGATCCGGCTGCCCAGCGAGAACGGAATCACGCAGCCCATGATGAACATGAAACTGGGAAAGACCAGGTCGGTCGGCGTCCAGCCGTTCCATTCGGCATGCCGCAAGGGGGCATAGACATGGGCCCAGTCGCCGGGATCGTTGACCAGGATCATGAAGGCGATCGTCAGTCCCCGCAGGATATCCACCGACATGATGCGGGTTTTTTGGATTTCATAAGGCTTTTCGATTAACGGCTGGTCCACCATGTTCTCCTGCTGCTGGATCGGCGACAATTCGGTGCTCAGAAGCCGCTGGAAATCGAGACGAAGGCCGAGAACGGCGCACCGACCAGATAGATCGGGCTGGACCCCTCGACCACGGTGCCGCGCAGGCCCGTCACGCTCCGGGCGTTGGCCGTCGTGCTGCCGGCCATGGCCAGGTAATGGTTGTCGCCGATATTGACCAGGTTGAGCTGGATCTGCGGATGCCTGGCCGGACCGATCGACCTGAAGCGATAGCCCAGGGTCAGGTCCGACGTTACATAGGACGGAATGCTTTCATCGTTCATGAACGTCGTGTACTGGGAATCGATATAGCGCAAATTGAAGTTTCCAAACATCCGCCCGTCGTCATATTGCAGGCCGATCGCCCCGGTGAATTTCGGACTGCCGACCGATATCTTTCCCTGCGTGGGCAGGATTTCCGTCCCGACATCGAAATTATTGTCCATCGTCGAATGCAGGTACTGGCCCGACAGATAGGGGCTGAAATGGTGCCAGTACCCCAGGCCGAATTCAGCCTGGACGCCGCGCGACGTTTCGCCGCCCGCGTTGATCGGCTCCGCCACCACCGACGTCGTCCCCGGAATATAGCCTGAAGACGAGATATTGTGATTGGTGATGTTCAGGTTGAACGCCGAGATCGAGACGTTATAGAACCCGGTATGGCGATAGCCGATTTCCTCGCCGATCGAATATTCCGGCTTCAGCGCGCCGACCGTCGCGATCTGTCCATAATTGGGATCGTAATCGGGGACATAGGCTTCGGTCGAGACCGGTGCGCGAAACGAGGTCGTGCCGTTGATATAGACCTGGTCGTGCGGCGTCAGGCGATAGGTCGCATAGAATTGCGGCAGCGGTTCGAAGTAATTATGCCCGGTCTTCCACGGCTGCGCGCCGGGCACGTTGTTGGTGCCTTCGCGGTACAGCATCACCGCCTTGAACCCGCCGCTGAGTTCCAGCCTGTCATGCAGCAGCTTCAGCGTGTCGGCCAGATAGAGGGCGTTCTGCTGCTGCCAGAAATTCAGATTGTCGCCGCTCAGGATCTGGCTGTTCGGAAAGCGGATCGGGCTCAGCCCATAGCCCGCGACAGGATTGCCCTGGTCGTTCACCAGGTCCCACTGATAGCGTTCGGTATGGCTGGTATAGGAATACCACCAGCCGAAGGTCAGGGTATTGTCGCCATGCGTCCAGCGGATATTGGAATTGATGGCCCCGTTCTTCTGCTTCCACGGGTCGTCCAGCATCGCCGTCGCCACGCCATCGGTGGCATAGGGCAGGTTCAGCGCCGGATAGGCCGATCCCGGCACCCCATATTGCACGTTGCCGAAATATCCCCCCGCCAGCGGAATGGTCTCGCCCCCATAGGACGGACCGGATTCCTGGACGTAATACGGGGTCAGGTTCAGTTCCAGCTCATGCGACAGCACGAATTTCATCGGAACGATGACGTTCAGCAGGTTGGTGTTGTTCTGCGAGAATCGGTAATAACCGACATCGCCCGGCGTATATCGGCCGTCCAGGTTGAAGCTGGTGCCGTACTGCTTCCATTGCTGCAGGGTCGGGTTCAGCATCCCGTTGGCGAACTGGCGGGTATAGCCGAAGATGAACTTGACGCTGTTGCCCTGGCCCCAGTCCTTCACGAACTTGGAATCGACGTGATAGCGGAACTGGTCGCCTGGCCCGCGCCAGTTGTTCGACGCGGTATAGGAAAACGACGCGAAGCCGCGAATGCCGCTATTGCCGATGTCGCCGGTATTGAAGCGGACGAATTCCTTGTTCGCGCTGTGGGTGCCGCCCATCAGGTCGACATAGCCGCCCATCTTGTGCGCCGGGTCCAGCTCGAAGGTCGAGATCTGGCCGCCCACCGCGTTGATCAGCGGCGCATCGATGTCCGGCGAGCCCTGCGAGACGGTGACGGACCCGATATTTTCATTGTCCACCAGGGTCGAGGTGAAAGGCCCGTAATTGATCGGGTCGGATTCCGGCGCACCCTCGAACAGAAAGCCGATCTGCGTCTGCGTCAGGCCGCGCATGGTCATCGTATCGCCGCCGGTCATGCCCAGCGGATCGACCTTGGCCGACACCACGCCCGGCAGGCTGGCGACCATGTTCGCGATCGTGGTGGTCGGCGTCTGCTTGGCGATATAATCGCGCGTCAGGCCACTTTGCGATCGCGGGGCATGCTCGATCGGCATCAGGCCGCCGCCGGGGGTCGTGTTGGTCACGCCATTGGAACTATAGGTCCCGGCGGTGACCGATACCGTTTCGGCCTCCTGCCCCTGCGGCAGGACCGACATTCCGGTGACCGATGTTCCGGTGACCGCGGTCCCCCCCGCACCAGCGTCGCCGCCCACCGGACGATGGGCGGAGTCGGACCGGGACTGGGACTGGGACTGGACCAGGTCCTGCGCCAGGACCGCGCCCGATCCGAGGGTCGAAACCGAGAACATGACCGTCGTCACGCAAAGCGCGGTCTTGAGCGTCAGGGCCATTGCGAAGCATCCCGTACTATGCGGTTGTTCTGGATAATTATGCCGGATCGACCACGTCCTTCCGTGCAATACTGCACAAAGGACGCGCTATGCTGTTTCCACGGGGGAAACCGCGAATTCGTTACGAATTAAGTACGGGATGATTTAGTTCTGCAATAAAAATAAAGTCGGCCACAAATTTTTTTGCGGCCCGAGCCGACACCGAAACGGACTCCCCGGCATCCGGGATTCCAGCCGCTTCCGGCGGAACGGACCAGGCCGGGAACTTCTCCATAAAATCGATATCTTTCGTCATTGAAAGATCCCCGACACGGCCCCGGACCGGATCGGACCAGCCAGGACGACGGAAACCCCATTGACCCGATGATGGTTTGCTGATCGAAATAAGTCACGTCGCCGGATCAATCGCATCACCGGTCCGGCGACGTCACGACTGCGATCCGGTTTTCCCGTGGCCCCTCCCGACGCGCGCCGGCTTCCGGCGATGCGCGGGGCGGGCGCGGCATCGATCCGGGGCCATGCCCCCCTGCCTTTCCTCCCAAGGACCATCGCCATGCTCCGATTCCCGTTCCGCACGATGTGCGCGGCCCTGCTGGCCGCCACGGCCTGCTCCCCCCTCGCGCCAGCC
>NZ_JABXXP010000207.1 GCF_013376155.1 Nguyenibacter vanlangensis | reverse complement strand
CCGGACGCGCACCCGAAAGAGCCGCCGACAGCGCCACGGTCATGACGGCAGGACGTGCGCCGGCAGAACGGGCACGCCCGCGCGGCTCAGCGCGGTGCGGATGGTCTGCAGGGTCTGCACCCGGCTGACATGCGGGCATTCCGTCAGGCGCCGCGTCAACTGGTTCTCATGCGCCGCGTCGCGCGCCACCAGCCGCACCAGGAAATCGCCCCCGCCGCGGATCATGTGGCATTCCCGCACCTCGGGCCATTCCGCCACCTGGTGCTCGAAGGCGCTCAGCACGCTCTCCTTCTGGCTGTCCAGCCCGATCAGCGCGAACAGCGTGATCGTCCACCCCAGGGACGCGGCATCCGTATCGGCATGATAGCCGCGAATCAGCCCCTCCTCCTCCAGCCGCCGCACCCGCCGCAGACAGGGCGGGGCGGAAATCCCCACCCGGCGCGCCAGTTCCACGTTGGTCATGCGCCCGTCTGCCTGGAGTTCGGCTACGATCCGACGGTCAATCGCATCGAGGTCCATCACTTCGGTCATATCCGTCTCAAATATTGATGGCGCACGATATGGCATGCGCCCCGCGCCGAAAAGGGCGCGCCCCACCGTTCCGCCTTGTGTCCGGCGCATCGGGCGGCCATATCCTCTGCATCCAGCACACAGCAATGCCGAGCCCATGACCCAGACCCATGCCACCGACCTGCTCGTGATCGGTGCCGGCCCCGCCGGCTACACCGCCGCCATCTATGCCGCGCGCGCCAATCTCAAACCCATCCTGGTCGCCGGACTGCAGCCGGGCGGCCAGTTGATGATCACGACGGACGTCGAGAATTATCCCGGCTTCGCCCATGGCATCCAGGGCCCCGAACTCATGGAGCAGATGGCCGCCCAGGCCGCCCATGTCGGCACGCGCATCATCCACGACATCATCACCGAATGCGCGTTCGCGGGGCGCGGCGGCGCCGCCGAACCCTTCCGGCTGGTCGGCGATTCCGGCGATATCTACCTGGCCCGCGCGGTCATCATCGCCACCGGGGCCCAGGCCAAGTGGCTGGGCATCCCCGGCGAGTCCCAGTACCAGGGCGCGGGCGTCTCGGCCTGCGCCACCTGCGACGGGTTCTTCTATCGCGGTCGCACGGTCGCGGTGATCGGCGGCGGCAACACCGCGGTGGAAGAGGCGCTGTACCTGACCCACCATGCCGAGCACGTCACCCTGATCCACCGCCGCGACAGCCTGCGCGCCGAAAAGATCCTGCAGGACCGCCTGTTCGCCAACCCCAAGGTCACGGTGAAATGGAACTGCACGGTCGATGAAATCGTCGCCACCGGCACCCCGCCCGTGGTCACCGGCGTCAATCTGCGCAACACCGCGTCGGGCGAGAACGAACATTTGCCCGTCGACGGCGTCTTCGTCGCCATCGGCCACGCCCCGAACACCGCCATCTTCCGGGGCCAGGTCGAAACCGACGACGAGGGCTATATCGTCACCAACCCGGGCGGCACCCGCACCTCGGTCCCCGGCATCTTCGCCGCCGGCGACGTCCAGGACAAGATCTACCGCCAGGCGGTCACCGCGGCGGGCACCGGCTGCATGGCGGCGCTCGAGGCCGAACGCTACCTAGTGTCCTGATTCCGAAATTCGCAAGCGAATTTCGAAATCGAAAGGACACGAGAATCAAATTTTAGTGGCCTGCTGATCCGAGAAATTCTCATAAGAATTTCTCGGGCAGGACACTGGCGGGCATGACCCCATAAAATCTTGACCGCCCCCGGTTGTTCCGCCAACCATTGCACTGATTTGACAACGGCTTTCGCCTGGCCGCAGACAGAATCGGAATCGTGCGTTGGACTGGGACAAACTCCGTATTTTCCATGCGGTGGCCGAAGCCGGATCGTTCACACATGCGGGTGACGTGCTGAATCTCAGCCAGTCGGCCGTCTCCCGCCAGATCTCGGCGCTCGAGGAAGCGCTCCAGGTCCCCCTCTTCCATCGCCACGCCCGCGGCCTGATCCTGACCGAACAGGGCGAAACCCTCAACCAGACGGTGCGCGACGTCTTCGCCAAGCTGGCGATGACCCAGTCCCTGCTGACCGAAAGCAAGGAAAAGGCGGCCGGAAGGCTGCGCGTGACCACCACCACCGGGTTCGGCACGTGCTGGCTGACCCCGCGCCTCCACCGCTTCATGGAGGCCAACCCCGACATCACCCTCACCCTGATCCTGGACGACAACGACCTGGATCTGGGCATGCGCCAGGCCGACGTCGCGGTGCGCATGCACCCGCCCCGCCAGCCGGACCTGGTACAGCGCCACCTAGCGGATTTCCCGCTGCCGGTCTACGCCGCCCCCTCCTACCTCCAGGAACACGGCACCCCCGCCACGCTGGACGACCTGGCGTCGCATAAGCTGGTGATGTTCGGCGGCTATCACCCGCCCGTCCCGCACATCAACTGGCTGGCCGAAGCCGGCGTGCCGTCGGACGAGAAGCGCCCCGCCCGGCTCGAGGTCAACAGCCTGCCCGCCATGGCCTCCGCCATCGCCTCGGGCGTCGGCATCGGCTCGATCCCGCTCTACGCGGCCGCCGCGCATCCGCACCTGGTCCGCATCCTGCCCGACGTGACGCTCCCCACGGTCGACGCCTATTTCGTCTACCCCGAGGAACTGCGCACCTCCAAGCGCGTGGCCGTCTTCCGCGACTTCCTGCTGGCCGAAATCAACAACCGCGCCCAAGGCGCCATCACGTAAAGCGCGCCATCGCGCCGACGATCCGGCCCCGAGCAGGTCGCGCCGCCGGGGCTGGATCGCGACCGATCCGCCCTATAGCGGCTTGTGCGCCCGATCCATCAGCCGCCGCCACGCGCCGCGCATCTTGTCCGCAATCGGGCTGGACTTTACCAGGACCGGCATCTCCGCCATGCGACGCTCGTCCTTCTCGGCCTTCCAGCGCTCGACGCTCATGCCGGCCTTGGCCGCCCGGCGCGCCTCATAGGCCCGCTTGCCGGCCCCGCTATCCTGCCCCTGGCTACCCCGATCGGCCATCGCCCGTCCCTTTCCACAAAACGCGCTACCCCCGATCCGCACGGCGCGATCCGGGCACCACGGTCCCATATCCGACATGCGCCCCGAAAGCGAGGGACGGCACGACGCACGAAACGGAACGGGACTCAGCTCCGCCGATGGGCGGTGCGCCGCAACTGGCAGCGGCGGGACATGTCGCGATAATACATCGCCTGCCCGATCGGCGCGAAATAGCGACGCCGGCCGATCGCACGCAGCTTATGGCCATGGGTGGCGATCACCGCGTCATGCGACGCGCACAGATGCGCCGCCAGGCCGGTCCGATGATGATGGGCATGGACACGATGCGGCACACGCGCCCACCCTGCCCCGCAAGCGCCCAGCGTCACGGCGAAACCCACCAGAAAACCGGAGATTACCTGCCGCACCCTGCGCCCCTTCATGGCTCGCCTATTCCATAGAGAAGGACTCATAGCAGCAGCAATCGGAACATATCAAGAACAGAGCATCTGGCACACGTCAGGCGCATATCGGCCATCACCTGTGGCCGAACCACCTCGGAATCCACCCGCTTCGATGCTCGGATACACACCCCGGACGCGGTCCGTCCCGCCCGTTCCCACGCGCCGACACCCACGTCCCGGAACGCTCAGCCGGCGCCCTCCGCAGGGCCGCGATTCACGCGCTCGCGCAATTCCTTGCCGGCCTTGAAGAACGGCACGACCTTCTCATCCACCGACACCATCTCGCCGGTCCGGGGGTTGCGCCCGGTGCGGGCATCGCGCTTCTTGACGGTGAACGCGCCGAAACCGCGCAGCTCCACCCGATCGCCGCGCGCCAACGCGGCGCTGATCTCGTTGAAGATCGTCTGCACGATCAGTTCCACGTCACGGCTGAGCAAATGCGGATTCGCCGCAGCCAGCTCGGCGATCAGCTCCGATTTGGTCATCCCGCACCTCCCGAATGCACGTCAAGGTTTCCAGATCGCAACAGCCCCGTCAAGCGCAACACCTTGCGAAACCACGCTTCCTGCCCACTCGTCCCCCAGGATGACGCGCAGCATTCCATGCATCAGCCGCAATCTCCAGTCGCGCGGCCCGGCCACTTTCAGCTCCTCGACCGGGACCGTCGGCGGCAGGTGCAGCCGGCTCGCCAGCCACGCCTTGGCTTCCCGCTCGCCGCCGATCTGGTCGATCAGCCCCAACGCCAGCGCCTGCCGCCCGGTATAGGGCCTGCCATCGGCCAGCGCACGCACCCTCTCGACCGGCATATGGCGCCCCTGCGCCACCATCGTGACGAACTGGTCGAACAGATCCGCCACCAATCCCTGCAGCATCTGCCGCCCCTCGGGCGACAAAGGCTGCACGGCCGACGGCTGCCCCTTCATCGGTCCCGAGACGAGCTGGTCCACCTTCACCCCCACCTTGTCCAGCAGGGACGACACGTCCGGCGCCTCCATGATCACCCCGATCGACCCGGTCAGGGTCGATCGCGTGGCGAACAGCCGCTGCGCCGGCACCGAGATCATATAGCCGGCCGAGGCCGCCGTCCCGCCCATCGCCACCGCCACCGGCTTGCGCGCGGCAAAACGGGCCACCGCGTCATGCAGCGCCTCGCCGCCGCTGACCGCGCCGCCCGGGCTGTCAACATCCAGGATCATCCCGCGCACGGCCCGATTCTCCGCCGCCTTGTCGATCAGGGCGACCTGCCTGCTCACGTCAGATCCGATCACGCCGGTCACCCGCACCCGCACCAGGT
>NZ_JABXXP010000206.1 GCF_013376155.1 Nguyenibacter vanlangensis | reverse complement strand
GTCGCGCGCCACCATATGCAGCCGATCCCGCAGGAAGGGGGCTGGTTCGCCCAGGTGCTGCGCACGCCCGAGATGCTGCCGGGCGGGGCGCTGCCCGCCCGCTATGGCGGCCGGGCGCATCCGCTGTCGACCGCGATCTTCGTGCTGGAGACGAGACGGGATTTTTCGGCCCTGCATCGCCTGGCGACCGACGAGGTGTGGCATTTCTACGGCGGCGATCCGATCCGGATGCTGCTGCTCTATCCGGACGGGCGGGGACGGACGGTCACGCTGGATGGCGGCAACCCGCTGTTCGTCGTTCCGCAGGGTGTCTGGCAGGGATCGATGCCGGCCGGGCCGCGCGGCTGGTCGTTCGGCGGCACGACGATGGCGCCGGGCTTCATGCCCGAGGATTTCGTGCTGGGCGATCGGGCGGCGCTGGCCCGGGCCTATCCGGGGTTTGCGGATGCGATCGCGCGGCTGACTCGGGGGGCGTCATGAGGGTGTGCCTGAAGCGGGGTGTGGGGTTGGGTCCGGGGTTGGGCCTGGGAGCCGCCATCGGTTTGCTGGCGGTTGCCGCGATGCCGGCGCGTGCGCAGGGGCTGGATGCGTCGCGTGTGCCTTTCGTCACGATCGCGCCGGGCGTTCGCATGAAGGAGCTGGCCGGACTGGCCGCGCCGCTGCGTTCGGCGCGGCAGAGCGTCGCGCTGTTTCGGCTGGATGCCGGGCATGGCAATCCGTCGAGCCATAATGAGACGTCGGAGGAGATCTTCGTGATCGTCGCGGGGCGGGGCGTCGTATGGCTGGACGGCACGCCGCATCCTGTTTCGGCGGGCGACGTGGTGCGGATCGCGCCGCGCGTGCGGCATCGTGCCGTGGCCGGGCAGGGGGACGCGCTGTGCTTCTATGCGATCTCGGCGCCGCCGTTCCGGCCCGACGATTATCACCTGGATGCGGGGCCGTAGGGCCCGTAGGGCCGCCGGCGCTACTCGCCCGATAATTTGCGCAGGATATGCAGGGCGGCGACGCGCTCGCACGCATCGAGGGGAGCGAGGGTCAGTTCCGTGATGCGCAGCGCCTCGGGGATGCAGGTGCGGACCAGGGCCTCGCCGTCGGGCGAGAGGGAGACGATGCGCTGGCGCCGGTCCTCGGTGTCGCTTTCGGTCCTGACCAGATCGCGGTCTTCGAGACGGGCGACGATGCCGCGCAGGGTGGCGTGGTCGATGGCGGTCATGCGGCCGATCCGGATCAGCGGCGCGGGCTGTTCCTCGCGGATCGCGACGAGGACCGCGAACTGCACCGCGGTCAGCCTGTGGTCGGGGATCGTTTCCTGAAAGATCGCGGTGTGGCGCTGATAGGCGCGACGCAGCAGGTGGCCGATCTGGCTGGAGAGGTCGTAGGCGGCAGGCGGCTCGGACGGTGCTGCCGCCGGTTGCGGTTCGGCGGTCGGGTGCGCCTGGGATGCGCTGGGTAGGGTCGCCTGTTTCATGTCGTTTCCCTTGTCGCGCGTTCGCGAGCCGGTGGCAATAGGCGGCGGCGTCACCTTTGGGAGAAGATGACGCCTTTCAGAAAGACGGAATTTCGCAAGCGGCGATGGGTGGGGACATGGAACGATTTCGTTTCGAAACGGACTTGTGTGGGGCATAAATAACGTATACACCATAAATGGATCGACGCGGACCGGCTGGGGTGTCGCAATGGCTTTGGACCTTTCTTTTGACAGCACGGCCGCCGGCATGGCGGCGGACGGCGCGCAGGCCGATGCGCTGTATCGCCGACTGACCTGGCGGATCGCGCCCTTTCTGTGCCTGGGGTTTCTCGCGGCCTATGTGGACCGGGTGAATGTCGGCTTCGCCAAGCTGCGCATGGCGGCCGATCTGGGGCTGGGAGAGGCTGCCTATGGCCTGGGCGCCGGGTTGTTCTTCGTCGGGTACGTGCTGTGCGAGGTGCCGAGCAATATCCTGCTGCAGCGGGTGGGCGCGCGGTTCTGGCTGGCGCGGATCATGCTGACCTGGGGCGTGGTGTCGGGGGCGATGTGCCTGGTGCATACGCCCATGGCGTTCTATGCGCTGCGGCTGTTGCTGGGCGTTGCCGAGGCCGGGTTCATGCCGGGGGCGCTGCTGTATCTGAGCCAGTGGTTTCCGCCGGAACGCCGGGGGCGGCTGACGGCGCTGTTCATGATCGGGATTCCGCTGTCGAGCGTGCTGGGGGCGCCGCTTTCGGGCTTTATCCTGGCCCATTTCTCGGGGGTGGGCGGCATTGCCGGCTGGCGCTGGCTGTTCGCCGTCGAGTCCCTGCCGCCGGTCCTGCTGGGCCTGTGGGCGCTGTTCGGCCTGCCGGACCGGATCGAGACCGCGGACTGGCTGGACGCGCGGGAAAAGGGCTTTCTGCGGGGGCAATTGCGCCACGGCCATGACGATCATGCGATCTCGCGCCTGTGGCAGGCTTTTGCCGATCCGCGGGTGTGGCATGTCGGGCTGATCGACGGGGCGATCCTGCTGGGGCTCTATACGGTGGCGTTCTGGTTTCCCACCTTTCTCAAGGGGCGCGGCGTCGCCGATCCGATGACGATCGGGCTGATCACCATGGTGCCGCATCTTTGCGCGGTGTTCAGCATGGTCCTGAATGGCTGGCATTCGGACCGGACGGGGGAGCGGCGGCTGCATGTCGTGCTGCCGGTCCTGCTGGGGGCCTTTCTGCTGGGGTGCAGCGTGCTGGCCGACGGCAGCCTGGCGGTGTCGGTCTGCCTGATCGCGCTGGCCAATGCGGCGATCCTGGGGGCCCTGCCGCCTTTCTGGTGCATTCCGGCGAATTTCCTGCGCGGGCCGGCGGCGGCGGCGGGGCTGGCGATCGCCTGTTCCTTCGCCAACCTGGCGGGGTTCTTCGCCACCGGGATCATCGGTTGGACGATCCAGCGGACGCACAGTCCGGACCTGGCGCTGGTGCTGTTTGCCTGCGTGATGGCGGCGGCGGCGCTGAGCCTGTTCCTGATCCCGCGGGAGATCGTCGACCGGGCATAGAGCATTTCATCACGCATCTTCGCCCGTTCAAACGGGTCCGTTCGATCGGGACCTGCCCGGGCGGCGTGGATGCGGGAATGGTTTGTTGCCTTTCAGATATATAGCGTATACACCATTAATGCCCGGCGATGGCGCGGGCGCACGGGAACGGGATGGCGAAAAATGGTTGAATCGGTAAGAATCGGTATCGTCGGGGCAGGGCTGGGCGGCGTGGCCGCGGCGGGCCTGCTGGGGCGGGCCGGTTATGACGTAACCCTGTACGAGCAGGCGCCATCGTTCTCGCGCCTGGGGGCGGGGATCCAGTTCGGGCCGAACGTGATGAAGATCATGCGCCGGCTGGGGCTGGAAGAGCGGATCGAGGCCGTGTCCTGCCATCCGGATTTCTGGTTCAGCCGCAATGGCGCGGACGGCGCCTATCTGTCGCGCATTCCGCTGAATGCGCAGCATGACCGCTATGGCGCGACCTATGTCACCATCCATCGCGGCGACGTGCATGAGATCATGCTCGGTGCGGTCGATCCGGCGGCGATCCGTTTCGGCAAGAAGCTGGTCGATTTCGAGGAGAATGCGTCGGGCGTCGTGCTGTCCTTCGAGGACGGCACCACCGATACGGTCGAGATGCTGATCGGCGCGGACGGGCTGAATTCGCGGGTGCGCGAGACGCTGCTGGGCCCGGAAGATCCGCTGTTTACCGGCTGGATCGGCCATCGGGCCCTTATCCCGGCGGCGCGCCTGTCGGGCCTGGAGGTCGAGCCCTGCGTCAAATGGTGGTCGTCCGACCGGCATATGATGGCGTATTTCCTCGACAGGAACAGGGACGAATTCTATTTCGTCACCGGCGAGCCCGCTGCGGACTGGCCGCGTGGCGTGGCGTGGCAGCCCAGCACGCGCGCGGCGCTGCACGAATCGTTCAAGGGCTATTGCGACACGGTGCAGGCCTATATCGAGGCGGCCGAATCGGTGACCAAATGGCCGCTTTTCACCCGCGATCCGCTGCCGCTGTGGCACAAGGGGCGTGTCGTCCTGCTGGGGGATGCATGCCATCCGATGAAGCCGCACATGGCGCAGGGCGCCGCCATGGCGATCGAGGACGCGGCGGTGCTGGTGCGCTGCATCACCGAGCTGGGCGTGGGCGACATGGCGGCGACGTTCGAGACCTATCGCCGTCATCGCGTCGAGCGGGCGTCACGCGTGCAGCAGGTTTCCAATGCCAATACCTGGCTGCGGGCCAATGAGGATCCGTACTGGGTGTACGGCCATGACGTCTACGCCATCGACCTGAACGCCTGACCCGTCGGGACGCGCGCATGGAGCGGAGCATGCAGGAGATCACGGTGAACGGGACGCGGCACGTGGTGCAGGCGGCCGCCGAGACGCCGCTGCTCTATGTGCTGCGCAACGACCTGGGATTGAACGGCCCGAAATACGGGTGCGGCCTGGGGGAATGCGGCGCCTGCACCGTGCTGGTCGACGGCAGGGCGGCGCGGTCGTGCAGTGTGCCGGTCGGGCTGCTGGCCGGGCGCGCGGTCACGACGCTGGAAGGGCTGGTCGCGCCGGACGGAACCCCCGATCCGGTGCAGCAGGCCTTCATCGACGCGCAGGCGGCGCAGTGCGGCTATTGCCTCAACGGCATGATCATGACCGTGCGAGCGCTGCTGAACGTCAATCCGGCCCCGGGCGAGGGCGAGATCCGCGACGCGCTGCGGCATAATCTGTGCCGCTGCGGCACGCATGTGGAAATCCTGCAGGCGGCGCGCCGGGCATGCGGCGTGTCGTGC
>NZ_JABXXP010000205.1 GCF_013376155.1 Nguyenibacter vanlangensis | reverse complement strand
CGCCGCCCGCCGGCGCGGCCTGCGCCGGCAGGGCGGACAGGCCGGCAAGCAGGATGCTCTGCCATGCAAGGCGGGCCACACCCGGTCCATGAGACAAGCGCGTCTTCATTCCCTCCGCCACGGCTGACCCGATCTATGTCGTAATGGCCGAGAGAAACACGATCGCGTGATTCGTTCAATATACGTAACGTTGGAAATGAGGCGCCGGCGGCGGCCTGATGTCCTGATTCCGACATTAGAGGCGCGCGCCGCCCAGGATTATTTCCAGCACGTTCTTGCGCGCGGTCTTCAGGTGTTCGGCCATCGCCCGGCGCGCGCGCGCGCCGTCCCGTGTCTCCAGCGCCGAGAGGATCTCGTCATGCTCCTTCCAGCCCGGTGCAGTGCGTTCCGGCAGATGCTGGCGCTCGAACATCTTGGTCAGGCGCCGCATGGCGAGCAGCGTGTTCGCGGTCAGGTCATTCTTGCAATATTCCCCGACCGCCCCATGAAGATTGTCGTCGAAGACCCAGTGCATGGCCGGCGGGTGGTCCTGCCTCGGGTCGATGCTCCGCAAGGAGCGGCGCAATTCGGCCAGGCGATCATCGGGGATGTGCAGGGCCGAGACGCTCGCGGCATGGGGTTCGATCAGCAGGCGCAGTTCGAGGCTTTGCAGGAATTCCTCCAGCGAGACCAGGCGGACCGCCAGCGTGCGGGGACCGTGCCGCACGATCAGCCCTTCGCCTTCAAGCCGTCCCAGGGCCTCGCGCATCGGGGTCCGCGAGACGCCCAGTTCCTCGGCCATGCGCCGTTCCTGGATGATCGTGTTGCCGGGCAGCCTGCGGCTCAGGATCAGGTCCAGCACGTGTTCGTACGTGGCGTCGGTCAGGCTCCTGGCGATGGAGCTGGCCGTCTTTGCCCTGCTCCGCCCGGTCTTGCGCGGGCGCCGCGACGATTCCGCCACCATGTCCGTCATGTCTCCCTGTATTTTTCGTATTCCTCACGCACTCTCTTCATGCGTCCGCACGCATCGGCTTTTACGGGGAATGGTATGCGCATGGTATGTCATTTGCAAAGACAAACGATCAGGACGAACGATGCCGCGATTCCGCCGGTCCTGCCGGGGGCCGATGGTGTGGGGCAAGGGCGCCGCGTGACCGGCTGGCCGGTCAAGGCCGTGCTGCGCGGAAAATGCCCGATGTGCGAAAACAGGAACTGGCCGCCCCGTCAGGCGGCCAGTTCCTGCGGCCCGCTGCCCGCGCGTGACGACGGCGGGGCCGGGCGGGTTCAGTGCGGTCCCGTCGTCTGGTCGGGCGCCATCCCGCCATGCGGCATCGCATTGGGGCTCATCGGGGATTTCTCCATCGCGCCGGGTTTCGTCTGCCCCGGTTTGGTCTGCATGGGGGGCTTCTTCATCTTCATGTGGCCCATCGCGTCGGGCGCCATCGCGTTCGGTGCCATGGCACAGGGGTGCATCTCGTGCGCCATCGGACTCTGTTGCATCTGACACTGCGGCATCTGGTCTTGCGGCACCTGTCTCGCCGGGGGGTGCATGGTCTCCTGCGCCATGGCGGAGCCGCCCATCAGCAGCGCGGTGCAGAACAGGGTGGAAAATGAGCGTGTGAACATTGCCTGTCTCCTGAACTTGCGATCGAAACGCGCGGCATGTGTTCCCGCGTCCCGTTCTTCGCTTTCCCGACGGCGCGGATTACGGATGGGGCGCGATTCTTTCACGATCCGCCGAACCAGTCGTAACCCTGGTCTTCCCAATAGCCGCCGGGAAACTTGTTCGTCACCTCGAGGGCCGCGACATATTTCGGATTCTTGTAGCCCAGCTTGGTGGGAATGCGGATCTTCATCGGCGCGCCATAGGCGGGGGGCAGGGATCCGCCGTCGTAATCCAGCGCCATGATGGTCTGGGGATGCAGCGCGGTCGCCATGTCGATGCTGGTGGAATAATCGTCGAAACAGCGGAACATCACGTATTTCGCCCGCAGATCCGCGCCCACGCGCCGCAGGAAGGTCGCAAGCGGCACGCCGGACCAGGCACCGATCGCGCTCCAGCCCTCGACGCAGATATGGCGGGTGATCTGGCTTTCCTGCGGCAGGGCCCGGAATTGCGACAGCGACCAGGGGCGCCGGTCGGCGATCAGCCCGGACAGTTCCAGCCGCCATTGCCCCGCATCGACGGTGCGGACCGCGTCGATGCCGTAATAGGCATTGAACGGAAAGGGCGTGGTCAGGGCGCTGTGCGGAAATGTCCGGGCCAGCCGGGTGCGGCTGAACAGCAGGGCCTGCATCCGGTCGGTAAAACGCAGCGCCGTGGCCAGTGCGCGCTCGATGTCGGCATTGTCGTCCAGCACGCAGCCCGACAGCATGGCCAGCCCGCCCAGCGACAGCGCGTGTTTCAGCATCAGGCGGCGCTCGATGCGTCGCAGGTCCGGGGCGATCGCCGCGCGGTCGATGATCGGGCGGTTCATGGCTGTATCCTGGGCTGTGTCCTGTCGGAATCGGGTATGCGGCGGCCGCCGGTGATCATGCCGACCAGGGTCGACGGCACGATCGCCACCAGCGTCAGATGCACGATCAGAAAGGCGACGATCAGCGCCATCATCGTGAAATGGATGCGTCGCGCGACGTCGTACCCGCCCAGCAGCCAGCTCAGCCAGCCGAGTTGCACGGGTTTCCAGATCGCAAGCCCGCTCAGCACGGCCAGGGTCGCCACCACCAGCACCCCGGTATAGAACAGGCGCTGCACGGCGTTGTACGCGCCGGCCCGATGATGCAGCCGCAGCCGCAGGGCCAGGGCGAAATCCTGCGCGGTGCGCCGCACGCCCTGGGGCCGGATATCCCGCCGGAAATGACCCGATGCGAAACCATGGGCCAGATAGACCAGGCCGGCGGCCATCAGCACCCACATGGCCGCGAAATGCCAGGCGATCCCGCCGGCCAGCCATCCGCCCAGAGTCGCCCAGGGTGGGAAGGTGAAGGGCAGGATCGGCGAGGCGTTATAGATCTGCCAGCCGCTGCCGATCATGCACAGCATCGCCGCCGCCGCGACCCAATGCGTCAACCGGACGATCCGCGTGTGTGTGCGCCTGCGGTCGGGTTTCATGGTTTTCTCCCTTCGGACAGGCGGATCTTCGCGGGGGCAGGGGCGCGGGTTACGGTCCGGCGGAATTTTTGGGAAAAATTTTTGGACGGCATGTCGTGGGCAGGATTTCGCGCGTCGCCTGTAACCGGCGGGGGATGGGTACCGAACATGCCGCCGACGCCATGGGCGCTGGAGGCCACGATGACATCCCGACGCGATTTCCTGCTGCGGAGCACGGTTCTTCTCGCATTCGGGGCCATGCCCCGTCTCGCGCGCGCCGATATGCGCTATCCGGTCATGCACAGCGACGTCGAATGGCGCCGCCTGCTGACGCCCGCGCAATATGCGATCCTGCGCGCGGGTGGCACCGAGCCACCCTTCTCCAGTCCGCTGCTGAACGAGCACCGGCCCGGCCGGTTCCATTGCGCGGGATGCGGCACGGCGAATTTCGATGCCGCGACCAAATTCGACAGCGGCACCGGCTGGCCCAGCTTCTGGCGGCCCTTGCCCCATGCGGTGCAGGAGGCACGCGACGACAGCCATGGCATGCAGCGGACCGAAATCCATTGCGCGACCTGCGGCGGCCATCTGGGCCATGTATTCGACGACGGTCCGGCGCCGACCGGCCTGCGCTACTGCATGAACGGCGCGGCGCTGACCTTCACGCCCGCGTGAGAGACGTGCGCATGAGAACGAGGGCGATCATGGACGACAAGATCAAAAGACCGTCGCTGTGCCGTCATCCCGGCCACGCCCCGTGCCTTGCGGCGCTGAAGACGCTGTTTGTGCCGCTGTTTTGCGATCCCCCTGTTCTCTGCCAGCGTGCGCCGGGATAGGATGGGCGCGCGCCGCGGGGCGGAGGACATGGCGGGAGATGATGTGACGGACGCCGATTGGAGCATGCTGATGGCGGCGGCGCAGCGCGGCGACGCGCTGGCCTATCGCCGCGCGCTGGCCGAAATCGCCGTCTGGCTGAAGCGCTATTTCTCCCGGCGGCTGCCGGTGTCGATGGTCGATGACGCCGTCCAGGATACGCTGCTGGCGGTTCACGAGAAGCGCCATACCTATGACCCGGCCAAGCCGTTCGCGCCCTGGCTGGCGGCCATCGCCCGCTATAAATGGATCGACAGGCTGCGCGCCATGCAGAAGACCGAGATACCCTTGTGCGAGGACATCGCCATTCCCGATCACGGGAACGCGGTGACGGCCGCCCATGCGCTGGAGCGCCTGCTGGCGACGCTGAAGCCGGCCCAGGCGGAGGCGATCCGGCTGGTGAAGCTGCAGGGATTCAGCGTCGAGGAAACGTCGCGGCGGACGGGCCAGACCGTGTCGCTGGTCAAGGTCGATATCCATCGGGGGCTGGGACGTCTGAGCGATCTGGTCAAGCGAGGTGACGATGTCGATTGATCCGCTGATCGACCGGCTCAGCGCCGATCTGCGCCCGGTGCGCCGGCGTACCCCCCTGCGCGACGCCGCGCTGCTGCTGCTGCTGGGCGCGGTCGAACTGGCGGGTTTTGCCGGAATGGGCACGATGCGGCCCGATCTGTCGGCGGCCATGGCGCTGCCGAGCTTCTGGTGGAAGGCGATCAGCCTGGCGCTGATCGCCCTGGTCGGCGGCGGGGCGGCCATCCTGTCCCTCAGCCCGATCCGCTCGCCGCGTCGTGGCGTGCGGGCGGCCTTCATGCTGGTGCTGGCCACCCTGGCGGCCGGTT